>JANNKN010000085.1:0-16024 GCA_031396315.1 Deltaproteobacteria bacterium | reverse complement strand
CCTTCAGGTACGCGCGCTTCACATCGCCCGCGGAGGCGCCGCGGGTCACCCCTAACACCTCCCACAGGTCGAGCTCGGCGAGTCTCGCGTGCAGCTCGCAGACCTCTTTGCGCAAGTCCGCGGCAGCTGCCTCGCGCGCGGGGTCGCGCCTTGCCTGCTGCTGCGCGCGCACGTCCTCGTCGCTCACCTTGCGTGCCGCGCTCGCGACCACGATCTCGATCTCGGGGCCACTCGTTCGCGCCGCTTCGACGCCGGTCGTCGCGCGCGAAGCCTGATAAGTGAGGGCGCCGCAGGCGTCGAGCAGCCAGAGCGCCGCGTGGGCTTGGGGGTGTCGCGCATCGCGCACCGCCTCGAACGCGCTGGTCGCGCCGCCGAGCTGCGCGAGCACCGCCTTGACGCTCGGCTGCTGGAGCAGCTTCGTGCCGAGCTTTGCCTCCGCATCCGGGGTGAGCGTCGGGTACTGCGTCGCGCGCACGCCGAGTGCGACGAGGGCTTGATCCGGGCGCCAGCCCGCGGCGACCGCGTCGTAGACGAGCGCCGGCAGCGAGAGCGGCAGCATGGGCGCATTCCCCGGTGCGGGCTCGAAGGCGAGCGCGAACGAGCCGTTCGTCCAGGCGAGGCAATCCGCGAGCGCCTGTTCCAGCACGCCCGCGAGTGCGAGCAGCAGGTCCTTCGGCGGGACGCCGAGCGACGCGAGCGCGGCGAGCTCGTTGCCGGCCTTCTCCTCGAGCTTCTTGGCGAGCCCCGCGCTCTGGATGGCGTTCAGCTGACCGCGCGCACTCAGCAGCGCCGCGACGGAATCTTCTGGGCGCGTGGAAACGAGCTGAATCGGAGCGCCTTTTTTCCAGCGAAAGCGCCGCGCGAGGCCAGGCCGCTCGAGCGTCAGCACGCCCTCGAACTGGTCGCGCGCGAGTGACAACAGCAGCGGTGCAAGCGGCGTCTCGGCGAAATTCCCCACGCGTCCGGTTTCGGGCAGCGCGCCGCGGGACTTGACCGGGTCGGCTCCGACTCCCCGCGGGCGCGGGCGGCGTCTAGAGCGGGTGCCGCATGGCGTCGGCGATCTGAAATGCCGCTGCGATCGCCGCGGGCAGGTCCTTCTTCACGAGCAGATGCGTGACTTCGAGGCCTGCCACCGTGCGCTCCGAGAGCGGCGCGATGCCCGTGAGGATCGGCTCCGCACCGAGCCGCTCGATCGTTTCGAGCACGCGCTCGAGCTCGAGTGCGCCGAAGCTCTCGTCGATGATCGCGCCCGCGAGGTCCACTACGACCACGCGCACCTCGCGTGCGCCGGGGTCGCGGCGGATCAACTCGAGGCCGACGATCGTCTCTGCGGCGCCCGAGTAGGGGATCACCATGACCGGCCCCCACACATGGATCACGGGCGCGCTGCGTTCGATCGCGCCAGTCGGGCCGTCGCTCGCATCGGGATGGGCGGCGGCGAGGTGGCGCGCGACGAGGTCGCGCAGCGGCGAGAAGGGGAGACGCATGGGAGCTTCGGCGTCGGGTTCGGCCGCGTCCCAATCCTCGGGCGTGCGCGCCTCGAACTCGCAGCGCGCGTGACCCGCGGCAGTGCAGGTGCGCTCGCGCGCGAGCAGGTCCGCGTCGAACAGCCCGGACAACCAGCCCGACGCGTAGCCGCTCGTGAGCGAGCAGGTCGCTGCGCTCTGAACGCCGAGCGCGTTCTTCACTGCGCGCGCCTCGATGCCGTCCCGGTACGCGCCGCGCAGCGGCTGGCCGCTCGTTGCGGGCGCGCTGTCGAGCGCGAGCGCGAGGCGCGGCCGCCCCGCCGTGCTCGCTGGCGCCGCGGAGCGCAGGCCGTGCGTCACCAGCTCGAGCGCGTCGCGCAAGCCGTGCAGAAAGCCGAGCTGCATGAGCGCCGAGTGCGAGTCCGCGGGGCCTAATCGCTCGCGCAGCTCCATGTGGAGCGCGCCGATGAACGACGTGTCGGTCAGGAAGCGCGGCTCCTCGCGCAGCGTGTCGGCCAAGTCGAGGCCGAGCGCGGCGAGTTCGCGCGAGAGCAGGGGGCTCTTCAAAGCGCTCAGACCTCGAGGAACGCGTGAATGTCGAAGCGCTGTTCTTTGCTCAGGAACGACTCACCGTGGCGTTCGAGCAGGCGGAGCATCGCGTTCGCACACTGGGGGTCGAATTGCGAGCCGGAGAAGCGGCGCACCTCCGCGAGCACGGTGTCGAGCGGCATCGCCTTGCGATAGGGCCGGTCGCTCGTCATCGCCTCGACGGTGTCGGCCACCAAGATGATGCGCGACGGCAGCGGAATGCGATCGCCGGCGAGGCGATCCGGGTAGCCGCGCGTCGATCCGTCGAACCACTCGTGGTGGTGCCGCACACAGGGCACGACGTCCGCGAGGAACTCGACCTGCTGGAGAATGCGCGCGCCGATCACCGGGTGCAGCTTGATCTCGTCGTACTCTGCGTCCGTCAACTTCTCAGGCTTCAGAATCACCGCGTCGCGCACGCCGATCTTGCCGAGATCGTGCAGCACGCCCGCGATGTAGACGCGCTCGATCTGGTCCTTCGGGATGCCGAGCTCGCGCGCGACCTTCGAGGCGTAGACCCCGACGCGTTCGGAGTGGCCGCGCGTGTAGGAATCCTTCGCGTCGACGGCTTCCGCGAGCACCTTGATCGTCTGAATGTACGCGATGCGCAGCTCTTGGTGCTTGTCGAAGAGCTGCTTCGTGCGCTCCTGGACCGTCACCTCGAGGTCGCGGTTCAGCTCCTGCAGCTTCAGGTTCTGCTCGCGCGTCACCTGGTTGAGCCGGCGGATCTCGCTCTTGAGATCGTACGTGTCGAAGGCCTGCCGCAGCGTGGCCTTCAGCTCCTCGTCGTTCCAAGGCTTGGTGACCAGCCGGAAGATCTCGCCCCGGTTGATCGCCTCGACCGCGACGTTCATTTCCGTGTAGCCCGTCAGCAAAATGCGGATGACGTCCGGGTGCCGCTGGCGGACCGACTGGAGCAGGTCGACGCCGCTGATCTCGGGCATGCGCTGGTCCGAGACCACCACTTGCGGGCGCTCGCGATCGAGTACTTCGAGCGCCTCGGAGCCACGCGAGGCGGTGATCACGCGGCACGGCTCGTTGCGGAGCAGGCGCTGCAGCGCTTTCAGGATGTTGGTCTCGTCATCGATGAATAGGACGCAGTGCTCCACGGAGCCTCCGGACTGCCCTGCTAGAGCAAGCCACGTGCCGTCGAGGGTCCGAAATAAAGTCGAGTAAAATCAAACACTTACGATTTGTGTGAAGCCTCACCTTTCCCGTCTTCGGGAGGCTCGACCGGCGAGCGAGCGGCAGCATGCGGGCAGACTTCCGTTTGCTTGCCCCGTCGCTGCCGGAACGGGCATGGGCAGTGCGCCGGGGAAGGGGCCGCGGCGGTTCACGATCCGGCGCAGACCTGCACGGCGGGATTGCGCGCGGTGGCCGCGGGCACCTGTGAAGGTCTCATCCGCGGGACGTTTCCCGTTCCCAGTCCGTCGAAAATTCTCGGCGAGTCACATTTTCGTGACACCTAGTTGCACATTGCGCCCACTTCCAAGGCATGACGGTGTGCTCTTGGTGCGACGAAATCATCGAACGGCCCGCGAAGGTGATCGCGGTCCAGGTCGTGAGCCACGGCATCTGCCGCGATTGTCTGAGCCACGAGCTCGCGAAGCTGCGCCCGACCGTGTCGCCGACGCCGCTATACGCCGCGTCGCCCGCGCTGAGCTGACCCACCGGGCTGGCCCAGGGGCTGCCCGCGCCTAGCGGATCCCGAGGCGCTCGCGGCGATAGCTGCCGCTCTGCACCGCCTCGCACCAAGCGCGATTCGCGAGATACCAGGCGATCGTCTTTGCGAGCCCCGCTTCGAGCGTCGTCTGCGGCGCGAAGCCGAGCTCGCGCGCGATCTTCCCGTCGTCGATCGCGTAGCGACGGTCATGCCCGGGACGGTCCGTCACGAAGGTCTTGAGCGCCGCGTAGCTCGCGGCGCCCGCAGCGCGCAGGCTCGGGTTGCTCGCGGCCGGGTGCGCGCGCTCGAGCTCGGCGCACAGGCGGTCGACGATCTCGAGATTGGTGCGCTCGCTGCGCCCGCCGATGTTGTACGTCTCGCCGGGCTTTCCGCGCGCGAGCACGCTGAGCACTGCCTGATTGTGATCCTCGACGTAGATCCAGTCGCGCACGTTGCCGCCGTCGCCATAGATCGGCAGAGGCTTCGCCTCGAGCGCGTTCAAGATCATCAACGGCATCAGCTTCTCGGGGAATTGGTAGGGACCATAATTGTTGGAGCAGTTCGTGCCGAGCGTGGCCATGCCGTAGGTGTGGTGGTAGGCGCGCACGAGATGATCGGCGCCAGCCTTCGAGGCGGAGTAAGGCGAGTTCGGTGCGTAAGGGGTCGCCTCGCTGAAACGGCCGGCGGCGCCGAGCGATCCGAACACTTCGTCCGTCGAAACTTGCAGGAAGCGGAAGGCATCGCGCGCGGCGCCGCGGAGCCGGCCGAGGTGCGCGCGAGACGCTTCGAGCAGCTGCAGCGTGCCGACCACGTTCGTCATCACGAAGTCGACCGGCCCGTCGATCGAGCGATCGACGTGCGACTCCGCAGCGAAGTTGAGCACCGCGTTCGGCGCGTGCTTCGCGAAGATCGCGTCGAGCGCGGCGCGATCCACGATGTCGGCTTGCTCGAACGCGAAGCGAGGGTTCGCGGCGACGTCGCGCAAGCTCTGCAAGTTGCCCGCGTAGGTGAGCTTGTCGACGACCACGATGCGCGCGTCGCTGCGCGCGAGCGCGAGCCGCACGAAGTTCGAGCCGATGAAGCCGGCCCCGCCGGTGACGATCCAGGTGCTCACGCGCAGCCCTAAAGATACGTGCCGGCGGGCGCGCCGCGCGGCAGGCGTTTGCGTGTTCGGCGGTAGACCTCGACCTCGGCGATGAAGTCGTCGGTCTCGACGAGCGGCGTGTCGATCGGTTCGCACTCGGCGCTCGCCTTGCGGCGCAGCACGGCGTGCAGGAGGTGGATCCAGTCGCCGGTCGAGGGCTCGCGGAAGCGGCCCACGACGTCGGCCCAATCCACGGCTCCGAACAAAGTCCGCCCCGCGCGTTTCTCCGCCGCCTGCGCGTGGATGCGCAGCGCGGCGACCACGTCGTCCGGGTAGCTCGGCGTCACCTCGACCACGCGCTCGAAACGGCCGGGCTGCACGAACGCGGGGCGCAGCGTGTCGGGATGCGAGGTCGAGCCGACCAGCAGCGTCTTCGGCGAGGCGACGGTGCGGTCCACGAGCTCGCATAGGAAATCCATGATGGGACCGATCGGTAGATCGGTGCGGCGGCCACCGATTTCCTCGGCCTGGAAGAACTCGAGCTCGTGGAAGAACACCGTGGTGGGCGGCATCTCGCCGAGCGTCTGCCCCCAGCCTTCGAGCAACTCACCCACCTGGCCGCCGCGGTGCACGATCTCGAGCGCGAGGTTCGGCACGTGCACGTGCAGGAACGTAGTGCGCGCGCGCGTCGCGAGGGCCTCGGCGAGCAGCGTCTTGCCGGAGCCCGCTTGGCCAATCAGCAGCAAGCCCGTGGGCGGGAACGTCCCCCACGCCTCGTATTTATCAGGGCTCGTCGCGGCGCAGGCGTACGCGATCACCTCGGCCTGCGCGGCAGCGAGCCCACCGATTTGGTCACCGCTCACCTGCGGCGCGGCGCGCAGCTCCGTCGCCTTGGCGAGCTGCGGAAGCTTGCGTGCGGCGCTGTTCCACAAGTTCGTGGCGCGCTCCTGCTGAATTTCGAGCTCGGTCATCGCTGCCTCGCGCGCGGGTTGCGGCCAGCTTACGCTGCGCGCGCATGGCCCGCATTGACAAGCTCGACGCGGAACGGCTCGCCGCCGCCGCGAAGCACCTGACGCGCGCAGATCCGAAACTCGCGCGCGTGATCGAGGCGCACGGGCCCTGCACGATTGCGCCGCGCGGCGATCCGTACCGCTACCTCGTGCGCTCCATTCTTTATCAGCAGCTCGCGGGCAAAGCGGCCGCGACGATCGAGCGCCGCTTCAAGGCGGGCTTCGGCGGCCGGATCCCGCCGCCGGCGACGCTCGCTGCGCAGCGCGACGCGAAGCTGCGCGCGTTCGGGCTCTCGCGCCAGAAGGTTGCGGCGGTGAAGGCAGTGGGCGCCGCGTTCGCGGGCGGGCTGGTGAGCGCACGCCGCATGCCGCATCTCGATGACGAGGCGATCGTCGCCTCCGTCACGCAGATTCGCGGCGTCGGCGATTGGACCGCGCACATGCTGCTGATGTTCGCGCTCGGTCGGCCCGACGTGTTGCCCGTCGGAGACTACGGCGTGCGCAAGGGCGCGCAGAAGCTCTATGGCCTGCGCGATCTGCCGAAGCCCGACGCTCTCGCGAAGCTCGCCGAGCCGTGGCGCCCGTTTCGCTCCGTCGGCAGCTGGTACCTGTGGCGCGTGCTCGAGCTGACGACGCTTGATTGACGCCGAGTCGACCCTGAAAAGCAGCGCGGCCCCGATCCTCGCGAATCGGAGCCGCGCCTCTCGAGGGAAGGCTCAGATCATTGCGGCTGCCACGTGTACGTGAGGCCGACCTTGTACATGCGACCGCGCGAGTCGTGCGTGAAGGGGTCGTAGTTGAGGTTCATCGACGCTTGCGGCGGCTTCTCGTCCGTCAGATTCATCACCGAGAACGAGAGCACGGTGCTCTCCTCGAACAGCGCCACGTTGTAGTGCGTGTCCACTACGAAGTGGCTGTCGACCTTCGCCAGATTCGGCAGCGACGGGATCGCGTCCGTGTAGCCGGTCGTATAGCGCCCAAGGATGGTTCCGTTGTGGATGCCGTGGGTGTACTTGACGAACGTCTCCGCCTTCAAGTCGGGCTTGGGGGTGAAGGGAGCGGTGTTCTTGTTGAGGAACCCGTTGAAGTCGCCACCGGGCCTAATGAGCGCCCCGCCGATGTCCACGAAATCATCCGACGTGTATTCGAACGTGTACGTGCCGGTTCCTCCGACCGCGAGTACGCCCCCGAACAGGTCCTCGAACTCGTACTGGACATAGAAGTCGAGGCCGGACGTCAGGATGTCGGCGCCGTTGATGAAGTTGACCTCGACCCGCTGGATGGTGCTCGCGGGACCGTTGGTCGATCCGCCGGGCAATGGCGTCGTGAAGATGTGCGCGCGAATCGGAGCGCACTCCGGAGTGGCCGCGCCGATTTGTCCGTCAGCACAGTCCGCCCCGAACGGGTTGGTGGTGGCGTTGAAATTTCCATACCTCGAGACCAGCTGTCCCTGGCTCTCTGTCTGGAACGGATCCTGGAAGTCGAAGCGCCAGTAGTCGAGCGACGCATAGAGCCCGGCCCACTCGAGGATCACGCCGACGTTCGTCGCCAGCGCGGTCTCGGGATCGAGGTTCGGATTGCCGAACGTGTCGACCGCCTTGAACGAGCCCGCCGGAATGACGAACTCGAGGCCCGTGGCGCGCCCGCCGAGGAAGCTTTGGGGCGGAGCGCGGAAGGTCGTCGAGACCGAGCCGCGCAGCGTCAGCCAGTCGAGCGGTTGGAAGCGCAATGAGAGCTTCGGGTCGACGGTCGAGCCCACGTCGCCGCCGAAGTTCTCGTAACGCAGCGCGAGCTGCGCTTCGAGCATCTTGAAGATCGGGATGTTGAGCTCACCGAAGAACGCATAGACCGTGCGCTTCGTGTGCTCCTCGGTGAAGTTGGCGAGGAAGGCGTAGGGGCCTGTCGCGCCCGCGGTGCCGGCCAGGCAAGCGTCCCAGGCCGTCTGTGTGATGTTGCCCAGCCCTAACGGGTTCGTCAGCGCGTTGAACGGCAGCGAGCGCGGATTCGTGAACGGGCACGGCGTGAGCGCGAGATTCGTTGGGGCGCTGACGTCGAAGTCGTACTCCTCGAGGCGCACCTGGACTCCTGCCGCCCAGCCGATCTCGCCGGCGCCGAGCTCCCACGGCAGGACTCCGCTGACCACCCCGTCCCACACCTTCAATTCGTTGCGCTGCGCGAACTCCTGAGGGCCGTACAGCCACTTGAGCAAATCCGGATCGTTGGCGACCGCGGGGTCGTACCCCGGGTTCGTCGCGCCGTTCACGACCGAACCCGGGAGCGCGTTCGAGAACGGGTTGTAGTAGAGGCACCCGCCCGCCCCGGCCGTACCGGTCGACTGATCGCAGTTCGGGCCGCCGAGGCCGTCGAGCGCGAAAGCCATGCGCTCGACGAACATGTCGGCCGCGTTCTGCGAGCGGTCGCGCGAGGAGTAGGCAAACGAGAGGTCGTAATCGAGCGAGTCGAAGATCTTTCCGGTAACGCCGAGGGCTACCCGGGTCTGCACCGTCTCGGTGGCGAAGGTCTCCCCCTCGCCGGTTTCCCTGCAGTTGATCTGGCCCTGGCAGCCCACCACACCGAGCGAGCGATTGATCACGAACGCTCCAGTCGTGCCCGCCGGAAAGAGGCCGGGGTAGGCCGCATTCATCGCCACGAACCCGGGGTGCGGCGGTTCGCCGTTGGGACCGGTGACCAAGCGGATCGATCGATCAGGGCCGGTGTTCGACTGCGGCGCGAACGACGGCGACGTCTTGTAGTCCGAGTCGTTGTTCGAGTAGAGGTACTCGAAGTGGAACCTGGTTTCGTCGGTCAGGTCGAAGTTCGCCTCGCCATAGGCATTCACCGTGTCTTGTTTGTCGGTGAGGTTGTCGAAGTACGTGTATTGGAAGCGGCAGGTATTCAGCACCGTGCTGGTGGGTGCCGCGCCCGTGAGCGCGCCGCCGAGCGCCGCGCAGTAGGGATCCGCTGCCTGTGCGAACGTCGGCAGCGCAAAGATCGTTGCTGGGTTGCCGATTGCGGTCCAGCCGCCCTCCAGGTTCTCGTTCCAGGGGCGTAGCGCCCAGTTGCGGTCCGGCACGGTCAGCACGCTACGGTGAGCCCACTCGAGCGCGCTGATGATGTGGAGGCGATCGTTGGACCAGCCCGTGAGCACACTGACGTTGTGGTCCCCGTTGGATCCCTTGATGAACTGCTCCGCCCCGCTGATTTCGATGCCCTCGAAATCGGAGCGGGTGATGAAGTTGGCCACGCCGCCGATCGCATCGGATCCGTAGAGAGCGGCAGCGCCGTCCTTCAGGGCCTCGACCCGCCCGATCACGCTCTTGGGAATCGCCGTCACGTCGACGCCCCAGGTGTCGTCGGGGACGTGACGGCGTCCATTGAACAGCACCAACGTGCGCGCCGAACCGAGGCCACGCAGGTTGATCGTCGAGACGCCGATGTTTCCCTGCCCGCCGACCTGGAACTGATTCGTCTCCGAGATGTTCCCGGAGGTGTACGAGAGGTTTCGGACCATCTCCTGAATCGTCGGAGCGCCCACGCTCTTCAGGTCCTCGAGGCTCGTCACATCCACGTTGAGGGCCGCGTTCTCGGGCGTGCCCTTGATGTAGGAGCCCGTGACGACGATCTCCTCGGCCTCTCCCGCGCCTCGAGCTGCGGGCGGCGGGGCGGGGGCGGGCGCGGGCGCTGCCTCCTGCGCCCAGCTCGGCGTTGCGAGCGAGGCTGCGAGAACGATGCCTGCGATGTACGGGTGGCGAAGCGATCTCATCGGACGTCTCCTCGAGTGCTGTTGGCGAACCCTCCCCCCGGCGCGAGGACACTTTGATCTGAATCGCGCGCAGGAATCCACGCAAAAGTGCAGCGTCCTGCAAATTTGTACGGGCGTCGGCGCGCTGCTCGGCGGAGATTTTCCGCGTCGATGCCCCATTCGAAGCGCGCATTCGCCTCGCGGCTGCACGAGGCGTCGGCAATAATGCGCAGCTTCGCGCTTCGCCTCGTCCCCATCGTCTAGAGGCCTAGGACACGGCCCTTTCAAGGCCGCGACACGGGTTCGAATCCCGTTGGGGACACCAGCGCCGCTTCGCTCCAGGGCGCGAATCGCCTCGGGCGCGTGCGCGGGGAAGTGCGAACTCGGGCGCCCCAACGCGAAAATGTGTTGCGTGTCACCCGGTCGAGCTGGAACAATGCGCCGATTCCCGGGGGCCCAGTGCAGGAGTTGCGCTCGGTTCCCGCTAACTGGGGGACTTTGCATGCATTATTCGTTCAACCTGGTGCGCCGTGGCTTCATCGCGTTCGCCGCGGTCGCGGTCGCGCTGCCGGCCTTCGCGCAGGAGGCGGCGCCCACGCCGGCCGCGCCCGAGGCCAAGCCGGCGCAGTCCGGAGTCGAAGAGATCATCATCACGTCGACGAAGCGTGATCAGAACATCCAGGACGTGCCGATCGCCGTCAGCGCGTTCACCGGTGACGACCTGGTGCAGCGCGGCATCGACGAGGTCGAGGAGCTGGAGGACATCTCGCCCTCGATTCAGATCAACACCTCGAACAGCGCCTCGAACGGCGGCACGATCCGCATCCGCGGCATGGGCACGACCGGCAACAACCCGGGCCTCGAGTCCGCGGTCGGCAGCTTCGTGGACGGCGTCTACCGCAGCCGCGCGGGCCAGACTTTCGGCGATCTGCTCGACATCGAGCGCGTCGAGGTGCTGCGCGGTCCGCAGGGCACGCTGTTCGGCAAGAACACGTCGGCCGGCGCGATCCACATCATCACCAAGAAGCCGACGCTCGACGAGATGGAGGGCTTCGTTCAGGCGGAGCTCGGCAACCTCGATCACAAGCGTCTCGCGGTCAGCCACTCGGCGGCGATCGTCGAGGGCATCCTCGGCTACCGCATCGCTGCAACGTGGAACGACCGCGATGGCTACTTCAAGGACATCCACTCGAGCGCCAAGTACGCCGACCGCGACCGCTACATCATCCGCGGCCAGCTGCTCTGGGCCCCAACGGACGATTTCGAAGCACGCCTGATCGGCGACTACGGTGCGCGTGACGAGAGCTGCTGCCCCTCGCAGACGCTCTTCTATGGCCCGACCTCGAATCGCGCAAACGGATTCGGCGGGCAGGAGCTCGCGACTTCGCTTGGGCTCGGCCGCGACTTCATCGACATCGACCTGACCGGATTCCCGCCGGTCGGCGGCGCTGCGGGAAACTACCCCTACGTGCAGCAGTCGAAGAAGGTGCTCCGCCAACGCCAGGTCGGGCTCAACTACGCGCCCTTCGAGGACGTCGTCGATTGGGGCCTCTCGCTCGAGATGACCTACGACCTCGATTGGGCGGCGATTACGTCGATCAGCGCGTACCGCGACTTCCACTCGCAGTACGGCGAGGACATCGACTTCACCAGCGCCGACATCCTGCGCCCGCAGCAGGGCCTGGACGACATCAGCGAGATCTGGAGCCAAGAGATTCGCGTCGTCGGCTCATGGGAGAAGCTCGACTGGCTGTTCGGCGGGTTCTTCTACGGAGAGGACCTCCACAGCGACGAGCGGCTCGAGTTCGGCTCGCAGGCGGGCGTGTTCGCGATTCAAAGCCTGGCGGCGGCGCCTGCGCTGCCGGAGGGCGCGGGCTATTCGGCAATCTGGAACCAGGAAGCCAATGGCTACGCGTTCTTCACGCACAACACGTTCCACATCACCGACGCACTCAGCCTCACGGGTGGCGCGCGCTTCTCGCATGAGAAGAAAACTGCGGTCGGCCTGCTCAACAACGGCGCCTTCGCCACGATCAACGGCGTTAACCAGCCCGGTTTCGCGATCGGCGCGGCCGTACCGACGGGCGTGAACGACGCCTTCTCGGGCGGGCTGATCCCCGGTGGCGCGGGCTGGTGCGAAGACCTCACTGCGGCGGGCCTGGGCGCGGTGCGCAGTGCGCTGCGCGGCTTCTGCGACAATGCGTCGTGGAAGGACAAGGAGACGGAGAACGAGGTGACCGGCCAGGTCAGCCTCGCCTACGCGATCACCGAGGACATCAACGTCTACACGACGTTCTCGCGCGGGTACAAGGCAGGCGGATACAACCTCGACCAAGAGTCGGTGGACATCGTCACGGCCGCGGCCACCGGCTTGATCGCCGCGGGGCCGAGCACTGCCGCCGAGGACGATGACGGCATCGTCGATGAGGCGCACTTCAAGCCGGAGTTCGCCAACTCGTACGAGGTCGGCATCAAGGGCACCTACCTCGATGGCCGCGCCCGCATCAACATCGCGGGCTTCTGGACCGACTTCTCGGATTTCCAGCTCAACACGTTCAACGGGCTCGGCTTCATCATCACGAATGTGGACGAGGTTCGGTCGCGCGGGTTCGAGCTCGAGGCGCTGCTCGCTCCGCTTGACGGCGTGACGGTGAACTTCGGTGTCACCTACGCCGACACGCGGTACGGCAAGGGCATCGATCTCTGCTTCCCGCTGCAGTACCCCGATGGCGCGACCAACAACTGCGAAGAGAACAACCTGACCGGCATCCCCGGCGGCAACGACGTCGGAGCCGCACAGTCGGAGTTCGCGCCGGGTGGCGTGTTCACGGACTTCTCTGCGGCTCACCACCGCATCACGAACGCGCCGGCCTGGTCGGGCAACCTCTCGATCTACGGCGAGCGCAAGCTCGTCTCATCCGAGTGGACCGGCTACGGCAGCATGGGCGTCCGCTACACGGGCCGGAAGAACACGGGTTCGAACCTTCATCCGCTGAAGTTCGAGCCGCACCACTACTTCCTGCAGGCCGCGGTCGGTGTCCGATCGCCCGACGGCCACTGGGACGGGTCGCTATGGAGCAACAACCTGAACAACGAGTACGAAAATGGCGTGATCTTCGACTCGGTGTTCCAGGGCGGTAACCAGGGCACCTACTTCAACGTGCCCCGTACCTACGGCGTGACGCTGAAGTACAACTTCAACTGAGCGCCTCCTAGGCAAGATCCAGACGGCGCGTCTCGGGGCGACTCGAGGCGCGCCGTCGCCTTTTCTGGCGTCGCGACCACTTACACTCGCGCGCAACATCGCGCCCAAGGCGCCCCGCGGGCCGGCCGATAGTTGGCGAACCCCACATGCAGCCGAGCCCCTACCGCATCTCCGTCGTCGTGCCGGTCTTCAACGAATCGGCCGGGATCCGCGCGTTCCACGAGCGCGCGTCGAAGGCGCTCGGCGCGCTGCCGGGCGCGAGCTGGGAGCTGGTCTACGTGGATGACGGCAGTGCGGACGATTCGTTCGCGCAGCTCGCGGCGCTCGCGGCGAGTGATGGACGTGTTCGCGTGGTGAAGCTCTCGCGCAACTTCGGCCACCAGATCGCGATCACCGCGGGCCTCGATCGCGCCCAGGGCGACTGCGCAGTGGTGATCGACTCGGACCTCCAAGATCCGCCCGAAGTGATCGCGCGCCTGGTCGACAAATGGCGCGAGGGCTTCGACGTCGTGTACGGCGTACGGAGCAAGCGTCGCGGCGAGGGCGCGTTGAAGCTGCTCACCGCGTCGGCGTTCTACCGGCTGCTCGATCGCATCACCGGCATCCGCATCCCAGTGGACGTCGGCGATTTTCGCCTGATGAGCCGCCGCGCACTGAACGAGCTGAACCAGTTGCGCGAGAAGGACCGCTTCGTGCGCGGGCTCGTCAGCTGGATCGGCTTCCCGCAGGCGGGCATCGAGTACGAGCGAGACGAACGCGTCGCGGGCGAGACGAAGTACCCGTACCGAAAGATGTTCAAGTTCGCGCTCGACGGCATCACGTCGTTCTCGACGGCGCCGCTGAAGCTCGCGACCTGGCTCGGCTACGCGACCTCGTTCCTCGCGTTCCTCTACCTCGCCTCGGTGTTCGTGCAGCGCGCGATGGGTATTACGGTCGCGGGCTGGGCGACGATCATGGTCGCGCTGCTCTTTCTCGGCGGCGTGCAGCTGATCTGCCTCGGCATCATGGGCGAGTACGTGGGGCGCGTCTTCAACGAGATCAAGCCGCGCCCGATCTACGTGGTGGAGACGGTGGTCGGCGAGGCAGCGCAGAACGGTACGGGCGGTCCCCAATAACGCGATGCGCGCACTCGCCTCCGTACGCTTGCGGCTGTTCCTGATCGCGTGGATTGGGTTCGGCGTGCACTTCGCGACGAACATCGTGCGCGAGCACTACCCGGCCTTCGCGCTGATCGAGCGCGGCGATTTCTTCCTCGATGACTACGCCGGCTTCCATGCCGACATCTACTTCCACCCGGTGACGAAGCACTACGTCGTCGGAAATCAGGTGCTCGGCTCGCTGCCCGCGGTAGTGCCGCTGCTGGCATTCGACCCGGCGCTGGACGCGCTGCAGCGCTGGGAAACGGAGCACTTGGCAGAGCGCACGAAGGACGCCGAGTACGCGACTGCGCTGCCGAACCGCGTGAAGTTCTTCCGCCTGGTGCGCGACCGCGGCCTGTTGTTGCGCTTCGGGGCGAGCGCAGCGATCACGTCGCTGCTGGTGATGGCGCCGCTCGGTGCCGCGCTCGTCGTCATGATGCACCGCGTGCTCGAGAAGCGCGCTGTGGCGCCGGGGCGCGCGGCCGCGCTGGCGCTGCTGTTCGGCTTCGGCACGCCGATCTTCTATCGCACCGCGCACCTCGTCCATAACATGTTCCTGCTCGCCGCCGTGTTCGGCGCCTTCCTCCTGCTCTGGCGCGCGCCGGGCGACCCGCGCCCTCACTCTGTTTCGCGCGTGTTTTGGGCGGGCCTGCTCGCGGGCACTTGTCTCGCGCTCGACTACGCGGGCGGCATCGCGCTCGCAGCGCTCGGCCTCTACCTCGCGCTACCGCGCTGGCGCGAGGCGGGCTTCGCCGCCGCAGTGCGCGAATCCTTGCCGTTCGTGGCGGGCGCGATCCCGCCGATTCTGTTCTTGCTCGCGACGCAGGCCTGGATGTACGGCGACCCCTTCACGCCCGGCCAAATGCATCAGCAAGAGAACGAGTTCACCGCCCACGGCATGCGCGGCATCGACTGGCCGAGCTTCACGGTGTTCTGGCGAAATCTCTTCGACGATGCCTGGGGCCTGATTCCATGGTCGCCGTTCCTGGCGATTGCGTTCGTGCCATCTCGGCTGCTCGGGGGTGACGAGTCGCGCTGGATCCTGCCGCGCCGCGAGCGCCGCTTCGTTGCCGCGTTCGCGTGGGTATTTCTGCTGTTCTGCGCGATGAACCAGTTCTCGCTGCTGCAGTGGAACACCGGCTTCCGCTACTTGCTGCCACTCGTGCCCCTCTGGTTCCTGGCCGCGTCGGACTGGCTCATGCGTCTCCCGCGCCCAGCCTTCGTGGCGCTCAGCGCACTCTCGATCGCGCACATGAGCGTACTCGCGATGGTGCGCTTCCAGCAGCCGAACTCCGGCTCCGCGAGCGACATCGTGCCGCTCGTGAATTGGCGCGAGGTGCTGACGCACGGCCCGCAGTTGCCGTGGCTCACCGTGCTGCGTCAAACCGTGTCCGACCCCGCGAGCCCGATCCATTGGCCGATCTGGCCGACGGTGATCCTCGCGCTCGCGTTCGCGACTTGTTGGGCGATCTGGCGCGCCGGAGAGGGCGCTGCCGCGCGCGCGCGCTGAATCAGCTCTCGGTTTCGAACTGCTCCGCGATGCGCGTCGCGTTGGCCATCAGCGTGAACGTGAGATTTTTCGCGGGTAGCGTCGGGAAGCTCGCGCCGTCTGCGATCCACACGCCGCGAACGCCACGCAGCCGGCCGCGTGCGTCGCAGCTGAGTGCGCCGCCGTCGCGGGACATCGGCAGCGTGCCGGCATAGTGCACGCTTGCACCCATCGGGCGCCAACGCGTCATCGGGGGCGGCGCGATACAGCCGAGCCGCAATAACATGCGCCGCAGTGCACCGAGCGCGCTTGCGACACGCGCAGGCTCGCCGGCGTCTGGTACGTAGCGCAGCACGAGGCGCGAGCCGCCGTGCGCACCGCCCGACTCGAGCGCGACGCGACATTCGTCGCGCCGCTCGTCCGCAAAGTTCACGTTGAGCAAGCCGAGCGCGGTATGAATGTTGCGCAGCACGCCCAGGCCGCGCGCAACGGAGCCGGGCAGCGCGTTCACGACCGGATGTACGCTCGGCTTCTTGGACTTCGGCACGCGCGCCGCGCGCAACGCCGACTGTGTTCGCGAACTGCTGCTGAACCGCCGCCTCGCGCCCGACGTGTATCTGGGCGTCGCGCGCGTCGAA
>JANNKN010000083.1:0-3597 GCA_031396315.1 Deltaproteobacteria bacterium | reverse complement strand
CATCGGCCGCGCGGCCGGGCTCGCGCGCGCGCGCCGCGGCTACGCGGTCGTGCTCGCCGCACGCGCCGCCGCCGCGCACTACCCCGCGCGCCGCTCCGCGGCCCACTTCGGAGCTCGCGCCGAGGCCATCGAGCTCGACGTCTGCGACGACGCCAGTGTGCGCGAAGGCGTCGCTCGCGCGCTTGCGAGCGGGCCGCTCGATGCGCTCATCAACAACGCCGGCGTCTTCCAACAGCGCACCTTCCTCGCGCAAGATCCCAGCTGGCGACAGCGCGAGATGGACGTGAACTACTTCGGCGCGCAACGCGTCACCGCGGCCGTGCTACCGGCGATGATCGCCCGGCGCAGAGGCACGATCATGAATGTGTCGTCGCTGGTCGGCGCGATCCCGTGCCCGAGCGTCGCTAATTATTGTGGCACCAAGGCTGCGTTGAACGCATGGTCGCACGCGCTGCGCGGCGAAATCGCGCGCCTCGGCGTGCGCGTCGTCGTGTTCCTCCCGAGCCACACCGACACGGAGCAGGCGCGCGCCGGGGCGCGCTTCGACGGCGTGCCCGCGCTGCCGGTGGAATACACCGCGAAGCAGCTCGTGCATGCGCTGGAGAAGGCACCGCGCCAATACGCCGCGAGCCCCGTGTTCCGCATCTTCGTCCGGCTCGCGGGCGTCTTCCCTCGCTGGGCCGAAGGCCAGATGCGCGCGACGACGGCGTTCTGCATGCCCGCACCCGACGACGCATGAGCTGCCTTCTCCCGCGATCTCCGTCCCGCGCGAAGAACGAAGTCCATTTTGATTGACTGTGACCGCCCCTGTCACACCCACGCTGTTTCATGGCTCTCGCAGCGTGAGATCCCCCTGGCGCGCTGTCGCGGTGAGGGGGGCGCGGTAGGCGATGAGCCGCCGCGCCTAACCCTCGCCGCGGGTCTCTCGAAGCGGCGAGACCGAGCCCAACACGGGCATGCAACCGGGCGGGCGGAGACGAAGCCATGATCGCGACGATCCTGAATCGACGAGCGCGCACCGCGGTGCGCGTCCCGACGCTCGCGCGCGCGCTGCGCACGCTGACGCGCTGCCTCCTGTGCGGCTTTCGTGAAGTGCGGACCGACGAGGTGATCGACCGAGGCTTGCTGTTGCTGAACGAGTGCCCGCGCTGCGATCACCGCTGGACTGAGCGCCCGCTCGCACCGGCGGTGAGCGCGCTGCGAGAGGTGGAGTCGCCCGCCGCGGCGTAGGCTGCGCGTGTGCGCAGTGAGGCGATACCGACCCCTGAGCGT
Source organism: Deltaproteobacteria bacterium (assembly GCA_031396315.1). Classification (GTDB taxonomy): domain Bacteria; phylum Myxococcota_A; class UBA9160; order UBA9160; family UBA6930; genus VGRF01. Next base: position 2,325 of record JANNKN010000083.1, on the reverse strand, counting down.
GGGCGACCGAGGGCGTCGCCGCGGCGCATCGTGTCGCTCGTGCCGAGCCTCACCGAGGCGCTGTTCGCGCTCGGGCTCGGCGAGCGTGTCGTCGGTGTGACCGAGTGGTGCGTGCATCCGGCCGACGCGGTCGCGCGCGTCCCGAAGGTTGGCGGCACGAAGAATCCCGATCTCGCGGCAATCTGCGCGCTCGCGCCGGACCTCGTGATCGCGAACCAAGAGGAGAACCGAAGGCGCGACGTCGAGAAGCTCGAGGCGGCGGGCCTGCGCGTATGGGTCTCGTACCCGTGCACCGTGCGCGCGGGTGCCGAGCTGCTCGCAGAGCTGGCGGAGCTCGGAGCCAGCATGGACGCGCGCGCGCGAGTCGTCGCGCCGGTGCTGCGCGCGGTCGCGGATGCGGAGGCGGCGCCGGTGGCGCAGCCGGTGCGCGTCTTTTGCCCGATCTGGCGCGAGCCGTGGATGGCAGTCGGTGCGCCGACCTACGCCGACGATCTCATCCGCGTGTGCGGCGGCACGAACGTCTTCGCGAACCATGCCGAGCGCCGCTACCCGCGCATCACGCTTGCGGAGATCGAGGCGGCACAACCGGAGGTGGTGCTTCTCCCGGACGAACCCTACTCGTTTGGCGCACGTGACGCGGCCGAGCTCGGGCGACTCTCGATGCCTGCCGCAGCTTCGGGTCGCATCCATTTGATAGACGGCACTTTTGTTTCTTGGTACGGTCCTCGAATCCTCCGTGCAATTGAACTGTTGCGCCGCCTCCTCCTCGGCGCGACGAGGGGGTAAGCGCGGTGCCGGGTTGGTTCCGGATTCGTCCGGGTGTTTCTGGTGCAGTTCTCGTGTGTTCGATGGCGTTCGCAGCAGCGAGCGGCGCTTCCAATTTGAAGGACGTTCGCGTCGGCCCACACGGCGAATACACGCGCGTCGTCCTCGAGACGGACGGCAAGGCGTCGTACTCGCTGAACCAGACCGATGGCCTCGTCACGATCGAGCTTCAGGCGAGCGCGACACCGAAGGCGGTCACGGCGAAGAGCCAGCAGCTCTCTTGGGTGCGGGTCGAGCCGATCGGCGCGAGCACAATCGTGAAGATCGAGCTGAAGGGCCCCGCGCGTGTGAAGCAGATGGTGCTCACGAGCCCGCATCGCATCGTGCTCGATGTGTTCGCGGACGCGTCGGCGGCGACGCGGCCGGCGCCTACCCCGGTTGTGCCCGCGCCTGCACCCGCCGTGGCAGGCACGACGGCGACAGAGCCGCGCATCGCCGACGAAGATGCGCTCGTCCGCCAGGAAGCGACGGACTTGCTCGGGCCCGATCCGGCGGCCCTACCGAGCGACGCGATTGCTGCGACCGAAGGCGTGCCGGCAGAGTTCGCGGAGCCGAGCGAGGACTCCGCTGCGGAGGGCAGCTCGGCGCCCGCCGACGCGCTGGCATCGGCGCAGGCGTCCGCAACGGAGACTGCCAAGCCCGCAAGGCGGGCCGTCAAGCGCGATAAGGGTCCACTCGAATGGATCCAGAACCCGTACCTCCTCGGTATTCTCGCGATCGTGATGCTCGGGCTGGTCGTGATCCTGCGGCGGCAACGCCCGGCTGTGCAGCCCGTAGCCCCGCAGGCGAGCGAGGAGGAATCTTCCGCGGCTTCGCTGTTCGAGCCGACGGCAGATGCGCGCACCGAGCTCGCAGCAGGCGACGGCGCGCAGTCCACCGATTCGTTCGAGTTCGATTCGAGCGTGGAGGCGGAAGCGGCGAGCGCGCCGGCCGGCGAGGCGCCGGGCCACGAAGCTGGGAGCCCGCTCGTGTTCGATGCTCCCCACGCGCCCGAGCCCGAGAAGCCGGACCTCGGCCGCGCGCACGGCGCGATGCTCTCGACGATCGGTGCCGTGACGTCGACCGCCGCTTACGAGACGCAAGCCCCCACCGCGACCGGAGGACTTTCCATGGCCGAGCTCGATCGCCGCCTGGCGCTGCTCGAACAGCGACTCGAAGAAGTGATCGACGCCAAGGATCGCCTCGAGCGGCAAGTCTCCGCGCAGACGGAAGAGCTTCGCGTTCAGCGTGCGGCAATCGCGCGAACGCAGCGGGTGTTGCGGACGGTGGTGCGGCCCGAAGACGATCAGCCGAGCGAGCCGGTGCTCAAGAGCTGAGGGTCGCGCGGGGAAGAGGGGGAGCAGCGAGGCGGCGCAGGGGCGGGGCAGCTCGCTGCGGCTCGGCGCTCGGCCGCTGCGCGTGATGGCTCGGTGGTGAGCGGCGCGGCGGTAGGCAGACGCAGCTGGGCGTTTGCTGGGCTTGGGTGCGGCCTGCGCTTGGCCTCGCCTCCGCGACTGCCCC
>JANNKN010000072.1:0-4256 GCA_031396315.1 Deltaproteobacteria bacterium | reverse complement strand
GCCCCACTCCTGCCGCTCGTGCTCGGCGTGCGACACGGATTCTTCGTGGGAGGGGCGCGGATCGGCGCGCCGTTGAGGCGCGCCTCCCGCGCGCTTCGCGTCGTTCGCGTGATGTGCCTCGTGCTTTACGTGCGGTTACTTGGGCGAAACGTGGGCGTAACGGGTGGCGCGTACGCTGGGTAGGCGCTCTGCACTGAGCGCTCGAGGAGACTGGCATGCGGCGAACGATCGATTTCGTGTTGGCGGCTTTGCTGGCGCTGGCGCCGCTCGCGGTGTGCGCGGAAGGCGAGAGCGAAGCGGATCGGCTCGCGAGCCTGCTCGGCATCAAAGCGGGTTCGCGCGTGGCGGAGATCGGCGCGGGGGAGGGAGACCTCGCCTTCGAGATGGCCGAGCGAGTGGGGCCGGGCGGGCTCGTGTATGCCACGGAGCTCGAAGGCGACGATCTGCTCGGCCTGCGCAGGCGTGCGAAGTTCGAGGCGGTGGCGAACCTGCGGGTCGTCACGGCGCAGGTTTTGGCGACCGGCCTGCCGGGTCGCTGCTGCGACGCCGTGTTCATGCGCAACGTTTATCACCACTTCAGCGACCCAAGCGCGATCGCGAAGGACATTCAGCGCGCCCTCACACCGGGCGGCACGCTCGTGGTCATCGATTTTCCGCCGACCTGGTTCCTCGCGCCGTTCTCGCCGGACGGCGTTGGCGAGGAGCGCACGGGCCACGGCATCACGATCGAGGCCGCGCTGCGCGAGCTGCGCGAGGCGGGGTTCGTGCACCTGCAGACGATCGAGACGTGGACTTCTCGGTGGTGGCTCGGGCCGGATGTGTACGCGCTCGTGCTGCGCGCACCGGTGAACAAGAGCGAATCGCGCTGACTGCCGGAGGCGGCTGAAGCAAGTGCCGCCTGCACCACGCCCGGGCTCATCGATGCGCGTCGCGAACGGCCCGCAGACACACGTCTTTACGTTTGCGACACGCTGCGGAAAAGCGCGCCGTCTAGGGTCGGGCTCACGCGCCGCCGGGGAAGGCAAATGACGACGACCGAGTTCGAGCTCGCGAGGGCTATCCCGATCGCTCCCACGCGATGGATTCCGCCGCGCTTCTTCGTGCTGTTCGCGTTGGCGGGCATCGCTGCCCACTTCGCGCTCGGCGGCCCTGTGCTGCTGCGCTCGCCGTGGATCGGAGCCGTGCTCGTGAAGGTGGGGCTCGCGCTCGCGTTCTGGGGATCGCGCACATTCGCCGCCGCCGGCGCGACGATTCGGCCGACCGAGCGTTCGGATCGGCTCGTCGAGAGCGGGCCGTTCCGCTTCTCGCGCAACCCGATGTACCTGGGCATGGTGGTCGCGCTCGCGGGCGCCGCGCTGGTGCTCGGCTCGCCCGGACCGTGGATTGCGCCGATCTCGATGGCGCTGGTGCTGCGCTTCCGCTTCATCCGCAACGAGGAACGCGCGCTCGCGGCGTCGCTCGGAGCGGAGTACGCGACCTACCGAAAGCGCGTGCGCCGCTGGCTCTGAGGGGCGCTCAGTGCCCGCCCGGCAGATACGTCTTGAATAGTTCGCCGAGGGAGCCGTCTTCGTGGGCGGGGACTTTGTAATAAGTTCGGATTACGACGTCGCCGTTCGGCTCGAAGCGATAGGTCTCGATCGAGAGGTGGGGCGGACGCTTCGGATCGGCGGGGAACGAGTTCTCCAGCAGCCACGCGACCTCGTTGCCGCACACGTGCTGCGTGCCGGGCACGACGCGGAAGCGAACGCTCGGTTGGAACAGATCAAACGCCTTCAGCGCGCACGTCTCGAAGCCGCGCTTCTCCGGCGTGCCTACCGGATCGAGCATGCGGAATTCGCCCGGCGCGACCGCGCGCCAGTTCTTCTCCCACGCCGCTTTGTCGCCGGCGTTCCAGAGCGCGACGTAGCGCTCCGCCCAATCGAGGAGTTGCTTGCGGTTCGGCGTGGGCATTCCGTCTCCGTTCGTTCGCGTCGCGGTTCTACCACAAGCGCGCGGGCCTCCCTCTGCGCTACGCGTGCGCTCCACTCGAGGGAGCCCCATGAGCGCCGCCGCTGTCGCCGTCGCATCTCCTGCCGGCGTTACGCGTTGGCTCGCGCTGATCGGCGCGCTCTTCACCCAAGCGGTCTCGCTCGGTGCGACGTTCAGCGCGTTCGGCTTCGTGCTGGTGCCGATCGCACGCGACTTCGGCGCCGATGTCTCGACCGTGAACCTCGGGCTGGTCGCGTTCATGCCCGCGCAGGCCCTCTTCGGGTTGGCGCTCGGCCCGCTCGTCGATCGCTTCGGGCCGCGCATCGCGATGTTGTGCGGCGCGCTCGTCTCGGCGCTCGGCGCCGCACTCATCTGGCAGGCGCAGTCCTTGGGGCTCGCGGCCGTTGGCTTCGTGCTGCTCGTCGCGCCCGCGAGCGGCGCGCTCGGCGCACTGCCGGCCTCGAAGCTCGTCGCCGATTGGTTCCCCGACATGCGCGGCACCGCGCTCGGCATCTGCGGCATCGGCCCGTCGATCGGCGCGCTCACGGCGCCGTACCTAATTGCTACTGCCGTCACGGCGTGGGGCTGGCGCGGCGCCGTACTCGCGTGTGCCGTGGCGTTCGCGTTGCTGATCCCCGTGGTGGCGCTGATCGTGCGCGAAGCACCGGGCAGCCGCTCGGCGCCGGCTACCGGGGCACACGCGCCGAGGCGCGGCGCGTTCCTGCGCGACTCGAACTTCTGGGCGATCACGCTCTGCTTTGGCGTCTGCTTCGGTGTGATGCTCTCGCTCGGCAACGCCTACCCGGCCTACGGCACCGAGACGCGAGGCATTACGGGCCAGCGCGTGAGCCTGTTACTGGCAGCGGCGGCGATCGTCGGTGTCGCGGCGAACCTCGGCTTCGGCTGGCTCGCGGATCGCTACGCGCGCATTCCGCTGATCTGGGCCGCGCAGCTGCCACTCGCACTCAGCGTCGGGCTGCTCGTGCTCACGCCCGACGTGCGCTGGCTACTGCCGCTCGCGATCAGCGCCGGCGTCGCCCAGGGGATGACCGCACTCTGGACCGCTTCGATCGGCGATCGCTTCGAGCCCGCCGTATTCGGCAGCGTGATGGGCGCGATGGGCTTCTGCATGTTGCCGGTGACGATGAGCGCCGTGCAGCTGCCGATGTTCGTGTTCGAGCGCACGGGAGCCTTCGAGCTGGCGTTCGCTGCGTTCGCGGGCTTGCTCGTGCTCGCGGGCGTCGTGATCGGCTTCCTGCGCCCGAAGCGCCAGGCCTGAGAACCGGTCTCAGCGCGCGTCCTTCACCACGGCGCCGCCCTTCATCACGAACGCCACGCGCTCGAGCTCCGTCACATCGGCGAGCGGGTCGCCGTTCACCGCGATCAGGTCCGCGTAGAGCCCCGGCGCGACGCGTCCCACGCGGTCGCTCCAGCCCAACAGCTCCGCGGCGCTCGACGTCGCCGCCGTGATCGCCTGCAAGGGCGTGAGCCCCCAGCGCACCATGTGCGCGAACTGCTTGGCGTTCCAGCCATGCGGGTAGACGCCGGCGTCGCTGCCGAAGGCGATCTTCACGCCCGCGCGCACGGCTCTCTGGAAGTTCTCGCGTTGGAGCCGCCCGATCGAGCGTTCCTTCTCGATGATCTTCGCCGGATAACCGAGGCGCCCGAACTCAGCGAGGATGTAGTCGTCGTTGTAGATGTCGGCGACGAGCACCGTGCCGTGCTGCTTCATCAGGCGAATGCCTTCGTCGTCGAGCAAGCTGCCGTGTTCGATCGACGCGACGCCCGCGCGCACGGCGCGCTTGATGCCCTCGGCGCCGTGGGCATGTGCCGCTACGCGCTTGCCCGCCATCGCCGCTTCGTCCACGAGTGCGTTCAGCTCTTCCTGCGTGTACTGCGGCGCGCCGACGGTCTCCTCCTCCGAGAGCACGCCCGCGGTCGCCGCGACCTTGATCACATCCGCGCCCCACTTGACGCGCTGTCGCACCGCCATGCGAACTCCTTCAACGCCGTCCGCGACGGAGCTCATCCGGTCGAAGCGCAGGTAGGGCGAGAATCCCGTGAGGTCCGCGTGGCCGCCCGTGGCCCCGATCATGAGCGTCGCCACTTGCATGCGCGGGCCACTCACGGCTCCGTCTTCGATTGCGCGCTTCAATGCGAGATCGACGAGTTCCTCCGCTCCGACTTCGCCGCCAAGCGCTACGCGATCGTACTCGCGGGCGGATCCGGCACGCGCTTGTGGCCGCTTTCGCGCTCGTCGAAGCCGAAACAGCTGCTGTGTTTGAACG
>JANNKN010000031.1:0-16761 GCA_031396315.1 Deltaproteobacteria bacterium | reverse complement strand
CCTCGGCATCATCGAAACCTCGTCGGGCCAGCTCGAAGAGATCCGCGCCGAGATCGTGAAGATGCGGCAGCTCACGACGAAGCCCTTCGGCGTCAACATCGCGCAAGCCTTCGTGCGCGATTCCGGCATCGTCGATTTCGTGGTCGCGCAGGGCGTGAAGTTCGTAACAACCTCGGCGGGCGACCCGGCGCAGTACACGAAGGCACTGAAGGCGGCCGGCCTCACCGTGTTCCACGTCGTGCCGAGCCTGCGGGCCGCGCAGAAGGCCGTGGACGCGGGCGTAGACGGGCTCGTCGTCGAGGGCGGCGAAGGCGGCGGCTTCAAGAGTCATCAGGAAGTCGCGACGATGGTGCTGCTGCCGTTGATCCGCTCGAAGGTCGATGTTCCGATCATCGCGGCCGGCGGCATCTGCGACGGCATGACGATGGCCGCCGCGTTCGCGCTCGGCGCCGAGGGCGTGCAGATGGGCACGCGCATGGTGTCGGCGCTCGAATCGCCGATTCACGAGGGCTGGAAGCAAGCGATCGTGGCCGCGAAGGAAACCGGCACCGTGATGCTGAAGCCTCCCGGCCGGCCCGCCCTGCGGGCGCTGCGCACCGAGCGCACCGAACGGCTCGAGAAGGATCCGACGACCGCGATGGAAGAGATGGGCGCCGGCGTGCGCGAGGTCTACTTCGGCGGAAACGTGGGGGCGGGCGTCGCGCTCTCCGGGCAAGTCGCGGGCCGCATCGAAGCGGTGCGCCCCGTCGCCGACATCCTGCGCGACACCATGAACGAGTTCTTCGCCACACTCGAGGCGCTCGGCAAGCAGTACGGCCGCGCCTAATTCCCGGGGCGCACCCGCGCACCCCGCACCTGCACAGGAGACGATCGTGTACAAAGAGATCCAGTACGAAGTGGACGGCGCCGCCGCCGTCATCCAGCTGAACCGTCCGGATCGGCTGAACGCGCTCACGCACAAGATGCTGTCCGAGCTGCGCCACGCGATCGGCGCAGCGGAAGACGACGCGCGCGTGGTGGGCATCATCCTCACCGGCGCGGGCCGCGGCTTCTCCGCGGGTATGGACGCGCAAGCGCTCGCGGCCGGCGCGCGCGGCGAGGGTAACCTGCGCGCGAGCGACAACGAGTTCGGCGTCGAGCCGGGCGACCCGAAGATGGGCAGCGAGTTCGCGGTCTCCTACGCGTACCTGCTCAAGGTGCAGAAGCCGGTGATCGCCGCCGTGAACGGCCCGTGCGCGGGCCTCGGCCTCGCGATCGCGGCGCTCTGCGACCTGCGCTTCGCCTCCGAGACGGCGGTGTTCCGCACCGCCTTCGCGCAGCGCGGCCTGATCGCCGAGCACGGCGCGTCGTGGATCCTGCCGCGGCTGCTCGGCCCCTCCCGCGCGCTCGACCTGATGTGGCATCCGCGCAAGGTGGACGCCAAGGAGGCGCTCGCGCTCGGGCTCGTGAACCGCGTCGTGCCGGGCGCAGAGTTGTTGCGCGAGGCGAAGGCCTACATCGAAGAGATCGCGACCTGGTCGTCGCCGGCCTCGCTGCGCGAGATGAAGCAGCAGGTCTATCGCGCGCTGCAGCAGCCGCTCGACGTCGCGATGAACGAAGCGAACGCGCGCATGGTCGAGAGCTTCAAACGCAAAGACTTCGCCGAGGGCGTCGGCAGCTTCCTCGAGAATCGGAAGCCTGCGTTCCCGCGAATCGGAAAGAGTTAGGTAGCGTCCGGCGCGCCGAGCGGAGGGAATGCGCGCCCTCCGCGCGGTGAGTTCGAAAACTGGTGGGCCTAGCTGAAACGGAGGCCCGACGTGCGCGCGCTGCCCTTCTTCCTGGCGACCTCGCTGCTCCTGCTCGCCCGCTCGGGTCCTGCGGAGGAGGCGCCGCCCAGAATCCCGCTGCGTGCGTTCTTCCAGAATCCGGACTTCGCGAGCCCCAAGCTGTCGCCGGACGGCACCGCGTTTGCCGTGCTCATCTCCGACGGCGACCGACAAGTCGTCGCCACGCGCGCCATCGCGGGCGGTCCGCTCACGCCGATCGTACGCATCGACCGGCCCGAGATGCGTCTCCGCTGGTTGGAGTGGGCGAACCCGAAGCGCCTGTTGTTGAGCGCGTCCGTGCGGATTCGCGTCGACAACATCTCACGCCGCCACACGCAGCTGTTCGGGATCGACCGCGACGGTGCGAATTACCGCTGGCTCGGCGAGAAGTGGCCGACGTACGGCCTCGGCGGGAAGTATCAGGTTCAATTCCAGGACGAGATCATCGATTGGCTACCGCAAGACGCGCAGCACGTGCTGCTCTGGTATGCGTCGCCGTACGAGACGGCCGCAGTCATGAAGATGGATGTCGACACGGGCCGCATCTTCACGCGGCAGCATCCCCAGCACGACATCGAGTGGTGGGGCACAGACATGAGCGGCGAGGTGCGCGCCGGCGTCAGCGAGTCGCGCGCGGAGTATGTGATCTGGGCTCGGCTGCCGGGCGGGCTCCTCGAACGGGTCTCGCGCCACGCGCCGTTCAGCGAGGACGGCCCGGAACTGCTCGGCCTGCACGCCGACCCCGCCAAGCTGTACGTGACGGCGACCAAGGACGGCCGGCGTGCGATCTTCGAGTTCGACCTCGACACCAAGACGCTGGGCGCGCTCGTGTATGCGCATCCCGAAGTGGACGTCGAGGATCTGGTGTACGCGCCCGGGAGCGACCGGCGCGTCGCGGGCGTGAGCTTCACGACGGACGCACCCGAGATTCACTTCTTTGATCCGGCGCTCGAGAAGGAGCACGCGAGCCTCGCCAAAGCCTTTGCCGCGGAGTTCGGACGCCCGGTTCATCACGCGCCGTACAGTGAGAGCGACGACGGCAAGCGCGTAATATTGCGCGTGAGCACGGACGTCCAGGCGGCGTCTTATTATTTCTACGATCGAGAAAAGCGCGCGCTGGCACATCTGCTCGACGAGGCGCCGGAGCTTCTTCCCGAGCAGATGGCGACGATGCGTCCGATCTCATTCGACGCGCGCGACGGCCTGCGCCTGCGCGGCTACCTGACGCTGCCTCGCGGCAGCAGCGGCACAAAGCTGCCCGCGATCATTCTCGTGCACGGCGGCCCCTGGGCGCGCGATGCGCTCGGCTGGGACGCGGAGGTGCAGGCCTTCGCGAATCGCGGATTCGCGGTTCTGCAGGTGAACTTCCGCGGCTCGACGGGCTACGGCAAGGCCTTCCTCGAAGCGGGATACCGAGAGTGGGGACAGAAGATCCAAGACGACATCAGCGACGGGGTGAAGTGGCTGATCGACCAGGGCGTGGCGGATCGCGATCGCATCGGGATCTACGGCGGGAGCTTCGGCGGTTACGCGGCGTTGATCGGCGCGACCAAGACGCCAGGGCTCTATCGCGCCGCGGCAGCTTACGCCGCCGTCACGGACATCGAACGGTTGATCGACGACGACGCGAAGTACGACTGGGGTGTCGCCTGGCACAAGTCGATGGTTGGCGGCGAGTCTGGCGACGCCGAGCGCCTCCGCAACAGCTCGCCACTCAAGCTGGCCGGCCGCGCTGGAGTGCCGATCTTGTTGGGACACGGCGAGGAGGACGACCGCGTCGAGGTCCAACACTCGCGCAAGATGGCCGACGCGCTCCGCAAAGCGGGCAAGCAATTCGAGTACCTCGAATTCGAGCACGAGATCCACGGCTTCCAGCTCGAAGCGAATCGCATCCGCTGGTACGAGGCGCTGATCGCATTCTTCGAGAAAAACTTGGCGCCGCGAGCCGCGAGCAGCGGACCCGCCTCAGTTCCTGCTGCGGAGGAACGCCGATGAATCGTTTCGTTCGCCTCGCGATCGTCGCAGGGTTCGGCCTCGCCTTGCCTGCGCTCGGCGAGCAGCCGCCTGCCGCGCTGTCCGTGCAGTCGCTCTTCTCGAACCCGACGTTCTCGAGCCCCACGCTCTCGGACGACGGGCAGACGCTCGCGGTGATCCACTCGCGAGGCGACGTGCAGGTCATCGCCACGCGCCCGATCGCCGGGGGCGCGCTGACTCCGGTCGCGCGAGTGCCGGACCCCGATACCCGCCTCAACTGGCTCGAGTGGGCGAACTCCACGCGCCTGCTGATGAGCGCACATGCGCGTAACCCGGATGGGGTCGGCATGCGCAGCCGCGTCACGCGCCTGTTCGGCGTCGACGCGAACGGCGAGAACTTCGGCTGGCTGGGAAAGCGCTGGCCTTATTATGGGCAAATGAGGATTCAGGCTTTCTATCAGGACGACGTCGTGCACTGGACGCCGGACGACCCGGACTACCTGCTGATCCAGGTCGCGTCGCCCTACCAAGGCGAGTGGCCGCGCGTGATGAAGATGAACGTGAACACGGGCCACCTGCGCTCCGCGTACCCGCCCAAAGTCGGCGTCCGCGAGTGGTTTGCCGACAAGAACGGCGTGGTCCGCGCCGGCGTCGCCTACAAGGAAGACAAGTTCTACGAGCTGTGGACGCGCATCGAGCCGGAAGGCACGTTCGAGCTCACGATTCGCCACGACGCGTTCGTGCACGACGAGGAGTTTCTCGGCTTCCACGCCGAGGATGCCAGCAAGATCTACGTCCACCGCGCGCTCGATGGGCGCACGGCCGTCTACGAATACGACCTGCGCGCGAAGAGACTCGGCGCGCTCGTGTTCTCGCATCCGGAGGTGGACGCGGACGACTTGCTGCGCTCGCCCGCGGGCGATTGGCGCGTGATCGGCGTTCGCTACGCGACCGATTCTCCGCAGATCCATTTCCTCGACGCCGCTGCTGAGCGCGAACGCGCGTCGCTGCAAGCGGCGCTCTCGAAGGAGTTCGGGCAGTCGGTGCAGATCTATCCCCAGAGCCGCTCCCGGGATGGAAACCGACAGATTCTGCACGTCAGCTCGGACACACAGCCACCCACCTATTTCGTCTTCGATCGCGCACTGAAGCAGCTGTTCCCGCTGATCGACGAGCGGCCGGACATTCGGCGCGAGCAGCTCTCCGCCACGAAACGCGTGACTTATCAGGCGCGCGACGAGCTCGCGATTCCGGCCTACCTCACGTTGCCGCGCGGCCGCGAGCCGACGCAGCTGCCGCTCCTCGTGCTGGTGCACGGCGGGCCTTGGTCGCGCGACCTGATCGAGTGGGATCGCGAGGTGCAGTTGTTCGCGAGCCGCGGCTTCGCGGTGCTCCAAATCAACTTCCGCGGCTCGACGGGGTTCGGCGTGAAGCATCTCGAAGCGGGCTATCGCCAGTGGGGACAAAAGATCCAAGACGACATCACGGACGGCGTGAAGTGGGCAATCGCCGAAGGCATCGCCGACGCCGATCGCGTGGGCATCTACGGCGGTAGCTTCGGGGGGTATGCGACGCTGGCGGGCCTCACCAAGACGCCCGGGCTGTATCGCGCGGGTGCCGCTTACGCCTCCGTCACGGACATCGAGTTACTCCTCAGCGACGACCAGTGGTACTCGTGGGGGGTTGACTGGCACGAGACGATGGTCGGCGGCGAGCGCGGCGACAAGGAGCGGCTGCGCGCGAACTCTCCGCTTCGCAACGTCGCGCGCGTTCGCGTCCCGGTGTTATTGGGGCACGGCGTAGACGACCAACGCGTGCATGTCCGTCAATCGCAGCGCATGGCGAAGGCACTGCGCGACGCGGGTAAGGATGTGCAGTACCTCGAGTTCCCCGACGAGATTCACGGCTTCGTGCTCGAAGCGAATCGCATCCGCTGGTACGCGGCGCTGATTGCGTTCTTCGAGAAGAACTTGGCGCCGCGGGCGAACGCGCAAGGCGCGGCGGCCGAGCCTGCGCCGACCGCCGCGCCCTGAGCGCTACTTCCCCGCGCGCGTGCGCTTCGCCTTCGCCAGCCGTACCTGATAATTCCCGCGCTTGTCGTCCCAATCGAGCTCGACGAGGCCCTTGTCCTCGGCGTCCTCGAGCAGCTCGGCGAAATCGCGATAGCCGTGATAAGTCTCGGTAAAGCCGGGATGCACGCGCTTCAGCGTCTGCTTCACCATCGAGCCCCAGGGCGCTTCGTAGTCCTCGGCGAGCGACGTCACGGTTTCCACGAGGTAGGCCATCGCGTCGGCCTTCTTGTCGCCCTCTTCCTTCTCCGCCTTCGTCTCTTTGCCAGCGGACGTCGCGTGCGCAGCGGTCGCCTTCGGCGCCGGCTTCGCGGCGGCCTGCGCCTTCACGCGCACCAGATCGTCATAATAGATGAACTCGTCGCAGCTCTGGATCAGCAGCTTCGAGGACGAGCTCTTCACGCCGATGCCCATCACGCGCTTGTCGTTCTCCTTCAGCTTCGCGACGAGCGGCGAGAAATCGCTATCGCCGGTGAGCAGCGCAAACACGTCGATGTGCTGCTTCGCGTGACACAGCTCGAGCGCGTCCACCACCATGTGGATGTCGGCGCTGTTCTTGCCCGACATGCCGGTGTGCGGCACGTCGATCAGCTCGACGCCCTGCTGGTGCAGTTCCTTGGTCGCTTCGCGGTAGCGCGTCCAGTCGCAGTACGCGCGCTTGTAGACGATGCGCCCCTTCTCGAGCAGGCGGCGCAGCACCACCTCGATGCGGAACGACTCCTGGCCGCGCATGTCGCGCGCGCCGATCGCCAAGTTCTCGAAATCCACGAACACCGCGATGCGCGGCTCGTCGTTGGCCACTCTGGCTCCTTACGGGATTGGAGGAATCGTCATGCGCGCGCGAACGCGGCGTCGAGTGCCGCGCGCACGCGCTCGGGATCCGAGCGCACCTGATAGTCCGTGCTCTGATCGATCCAGCGCACGATGCCCTGCGCGTCCACCAGGATCGTGGTCGGGATCGGGAGGGCTCGCAGCCTCGGCAGCCCGCCAGCCTTGCCTGGCGCGATGTTGCTCGGATTGCGGAGGTTGTAGAGGTCCGTCACCACGAGGTTCTCGTCCGAGAGCATGACGGCCTTCGCGCCGTGCTTCGCGCGACCGGCGCGGATTTGCGCAGGCGAATCTACGCACAGCGTCACGATCTGCACCCCGCGCGCGTCGAGCTCGGGGCGCAGCTCCTCCCATCGCCGCAACTCGGCGACGCAGTACGGTCACCAGTGGCCACGGAAGAACTTCAGCAGGAAGGGTTTGCCAGCGACCGACGCGAGCGTGAATGGGGCGCCGTTTTCGTCGACTGCGGCGAAATCGAGGATAGGGCCGCCGACCCGTACGGCGGCCGCGTTCTTGGCTTGCGCGGAGCCGAGACGCAACAGGAGCATCAGGCCTCCTGTGAATGCGCCGATCGCGGCGCTCACGCCACCGACCCAACCTACGCCGCCCGCGAAAGCCGCGATCCCGAGTGCGAGCGCCGCCGTCCAGCCGAGATCGTGCGCAAGCCGGTTCTCAGGGATCGCCACGCGCTGCATGCGCGAGAGAAATACGGCGCCGTTCGCGGCAACAATCGCGAGCGAGGCGATGCCGAGCAGTGTGCCGTTCATGGTTGGAGCCACCCGCGAACGCTATCACGCGCTGGAGCGCGCGCTGGTTTTCGTTTCGCGCTCGGGGAGCGCGAGCCATGAGCACATTCATTCTGGTGCACGGGGCGTGGCACGGGGGCTGGTGCTGGGAGCGCATTTCGCCGCTGCTGCGCAGAATGGGGCACAGCGTGGTGGCGCCCGACCTGCCCGGCCATGGCGCCGACACGACGCCGTGGTGGCGCGTGACTCTCGGCAGTTACGCACGGCGCGTATGCGACGCGTCGCGCGCGAGCGGTGGCCACGCGATCGCCGTGGGCCACAGCATGGGCGGCATCGTGATCACGGAAGCCGCGGCGCGCGAGCCCACACTGTTCGCAGGGCTCGTGTATTTGTCCGCCTTCGTGCCGCTGCCCGGTGAATCGCTGATGTCGCTCGGCCGTCGAGATCGCGAGTCGCGCATCCGCTTCGCGCTGCAACGTGGCCTCACGCGCACGACGATCGACCCGACGCGTGCGGCCGAGGTTTTCTACAACACCTGCGCGCTGAGCGATGCCTCCGCTGCGACGCCGCGTCTCGTCCCGCAGCCGATGCTGCCCCTGCTTCAGGGAGCGTCCGCTGGGCGCGGCGAGCCGCCGCCGCGCGGCTACATCGAGTGCACCGAGGATCGCGCGATCTCCATCGCGCATCAGCGCTTCATGTGCGAGCGCGCCGGCATCGCGCACGTCGCGACGCTCGCGACCGACCACTCGCCGTTTTACTCCGCGCCGCGCGAGCTCGCCGCGGCGCTGGGCGACCTCGCCGCGAAGCTCGGCGCTTAGCGCGCGGCGAGCTTGCGCAGCGACGCCTCGGACGGTGCGAAGAACGTCGCACCGGAGACCGCGTGCGTGAAATCCATCAGATGGTCGTGCAGGCCATCGCCGCTCGCCCCGAGCATGCGTTCCAGCATGCGCTCGGGAATCTCGAGGTCGCGCGTATAGGCAAGGAAGAAGAGACCCGCCTCGTCGGTGGTGCCATACGGGAAACTGTGCCGCACGATCTCGAGCTCTGCGCCGTCCTCCTCGATCACGACGCGACTGATGTGCGCCGTCGGAAGCTTCACCTTCGCTGGGAGCTCCTTCGAATCGCGCTTGCGGCGCCCGAACACGCCTTCCTGCTCTCCGATGGCTAGCGCGTTCCAGCGCGCCAGATCGTGCACGTAGCGCTGCGTGAAGACGTAGCTGCCGCCCGCGAACGCCGCGTCGTCGCGGCCGATCAAAGCGGCTTCGGCACGCGCCTTCGTGCCGCTCGGGTTCTCGGTGCCGTCGATGAAGCCGGTGAGGTCGCGCAGATCGAGGTACTGGAAGCCGTGCACCTCCTCGACGGACTCGACGCGCGCGCCGAGCTCTGCGCGCAGCCGCATCGCCAGCTCGAAATTCAGATCGGGCCGCTTCGAGCTGACGTGCAATAACAACTCTCCCGGCGTCGCGGGGGCGCGGCGGTGCTCCGCTGCGACCAGCCGGAACGGATGCAGCCCGCGCGGGCGCACGTTCGGCGACGCCGCATCCCAGAGCGCGCTGCCGAACGCGACGCCGCTCGCGAGCTTCGCTCTCGGGTCGAGACGCGCGACGTCGCGCGCGAGCGCAGGCGTGCGCGCCGCGATGCGCGCCACCTCGGCGCCGTCGCGCGCGAGCTCCGGCACGCCCAGCACGAGGAACAGCGCGCTGGGACCGGGCGTGGGGAGGATCACGGCTTGCGGCTTCGACATGCGGGTTGCGATAGCAGCGAAGCCGAGGCCCCGCGACGACTCAGGAGCGCGTAGTCCTGGTCACCCGAATAAGAATGTTGACTAATCTTGTTCGTTTGAACAAAATGAGTCCATGCCCGCTCTTTCCCGACGCGCGAAGCCCGCCACCCGGCGCCGCATGCGACCGGCACCGGCCCCGGCCCCGGAGCGCATCCTCTCCGCCGCGCTCGCCGCCTTCGCAGAGCGCGGCTTCGACGGCGCGACGACCCGCGCGATCGCGGCCGACGCTGGCGTGCCGCAGGGCCTCGTCACCTACCACTACTCCAGCAAGCAGGCGCTGTGGGAGGCAGCTGCGGACTGGGTGTTCGGCGAGGTCACCGAGGACTTCGCGAGCGGCGCCGAGGCGCTGCGCGACGTCGATCCCGTAGCGCGCCTGCGCGCCTCGATGAAGCGCTTCGCGCGCTTCGTGGCGCGGCACCCCGAGCTGCACCGCTTCATGACCCACGAGGGTTCGCACGACGGGCCGCGCCTTCGCTGGCTCGTCGAGCGACACATCCTCCCGCTGTTCGAGCAGTCGGTCGCCGCGATCCGCGAGGCGTTGCCGCGCGTGGACGCCGTGCACTTCCACTACGCGCTGCTCGGTGCGATCTCGCACGCCTTCTCGGTGGCGCCCGAGTTCGCGCTCGTCACCGGCCGCGATGCGCTCGCACCCGAGACCGTGGAGGCGCACGCGAGCGCTGTCGTGGACTGGCTGATCGACGGCGCGCTCGCTCGAACCGCGCTCGCCAAGGAGCCGCGCGGCCCACGATGAGCGCCCGACCGGTTCCCCGACGCGCACCCAAGGAGATCGCTGATGAATCGTGAAGAGCGCAGAGACTTCGTGAAGAAGCACCGCACCGCCGTGTTCGGCTACGGCCGCAAGCACGACGGGCCCGCGCAGTCGATCGTCTACTACGTGAGCGACGGCGACGACCTACTCGTCTCCACGATGGGCGAGCGTGCAAAGGCGAAGGCCGTGGAGCGCCTCGGCAAGGTGTCGCTGTGCGTGCTCGACGAGCAATGGCCGCCGACGTATCTGGTCGTGTATTGCGATGCGAAGCTCGAGCACGAGCCGAAGGCCGTCACCAACCTGATGATGCGCATCGCTGGCGTGATGGCGGGCAAGGAGATGCCCGAGTCAGTGCGCCCGATGATCGAGCAAGGCGCGCAGAAAGAGGGGCGCGTCGTCGTGCGCCTGACGCCCTATGCGACGTTCTGCACCCCGCCGCGCCACGTGCACGGTGAGCAGGACGTGAACGCGAAGCTCACGCACGGGCTCGGCAACACGCTTTCGTGGTGAGGCCGGTCCCCAGGCGCGCAAACCTCCATAACAACTGACTCGCGCCCGAATTCCAAGGAGACCCCATGAAGCTCTGCACCTTCCTCGCCGACGGCGCGCCGCACGTCGGCGTCGTGCTCGATGACGCCATCGTCGACCTCGCCGCCGAGGCGCCGGAGCTGCCGCGCGACCTGGTTGCGCTGCTCGCAGCCGGGCCCCCTGCGCTCGCGCGCGCAAAGAGCGCTGCTGCGAACGCACGCACGCGCATCCCGCTCGCCTCTACGACGCTCGCTGCGCCGATCCTGCGCCCGCCGAAGTTCCTCGCGATCGGCCTCAACTACGCCGACCACGTCGCCGAGGCGGGCCTCGAGGCGCCGAAGCTGCCGACCGTGTTCAACAAGCAGAGCACCTGCGTTGCGGGCCCGAACGATCCGGTCCACCTGCCGCGCGCCTCGTCGGCGCTCGACTACGAGGGCGAGCTCGGCTTCGTGATCGGCGCGCGCTGCCGCCACGTGCCAAAGGAGCGCGCCCACGAAGTCATCGCCGGCTATCTCGTCGTCAACGACGTGAGCGTGCGCGATTGGCAGCTGCGCATCCCCACCTGGACGATGGGCAAATCGTTCGACACCCACGGCCCGCTCGGCCCGTGGCTCACGACCGCCGACGAGATCGACCCGAGCGGCCTGCGCCTGCGCACCTGGGTGAATGGTGAGCTGCGGCAGGACTCGAACACGAAGCAGCTGATCTTCGACTGCGCTGCGATCGTCGAGCACCTCTCGACCGCGTTCACGCTCGAGCCCGGCGACGTGATCGCGACGGGCACGCCCGGCGGCGTCGGCATCGCGATGAAGCCGCCGCGACTGCTGAAGGCCGGCGACATCGTGCGCGTCGAGATCGAGGGCCTCGGGGCGCTCGAGAATCGCGTGATCGCAGAGCCCGAGGGCACTGCACGCATCGCTCGAGGCGACGCCTAATGCCTCTCCATCGCCTCTCGCACATCCAGGTCGGGCTGCCGGAAGCGGCGCTCGAAGCGACGCGCGCGTTCTACCGCGAGTTCGGGCTGACGGAGCTCTCGGCCGGCCGCTTCGCGAGCGCCGACGGCGGCGAGCAGCTCGCGCTCGTCGAGGCGCCGCGGCGCGCGCTGCTCGCGCTGCGCGTCGGCGTGGACGACGCGGACGATCTCGCGCGCGCGGAGGCTTCGCTCGCGCGCCTGCCGCTGGCATTCGGGCGCGATGGCGGGACGCTGACCGCGCACGAGCCCGTCTCGGGGGTGCACGTGACGCTCGCGATCGAGCCGCGCGTCGCGCAGGCCGAGGCCGCCCAGCTCGCGACGAACGGACCGGGGCGCGTTGTGCGCCTGAACGCGCGCGCTCCGGTGATCGCCCGCGCGCTCACCAGCCCGCGCAAGCTCTCGCATGTCGTCATCACCTCGAAGGACGCGCGGGCGACACGCCGCTTCTTTGTCGAAGGCCTCGGCTTCCGCGTGAGCGACGAGATCGCTGGTGCCGACGCCGCGTTCCTGCGCTGCTCGAGCGATCACCACAACCTGCTCGTGCAGCCGGGGCCGTTCGCGTTCCTGCACCACACGGCGTGGGAGATGGACGACGTGGACGCGGTGGGCGCAGCCGCCGCCGCGATGGTTGCGGCCGACCCGAAGCGGCACGCCTGGGGCCTCGGCCGGCACGCCATCGGCAGTAATTACTTCTGGTACCTGCGCGACCCGGCTGGGAATTTCGCCGAGTACTCGAGCGACCTCGACGTGATCGTGGACGAGGAGGCCTGGAAAGTGGCGGCGTCGATGCCGGCGCACGGGCTCGCCGCGTGGGGGCCGCCGGTGCCGCGCGAGTTCCTCGCGCCCGACGACATCGTCGCACTCGCGCGCGGGGAAGCGTAGTGAGCACTGCGCTCGCGGCCGACGTCGCGATCGTGGGGGGTGGCCCGACGGGCCTCACGCTCGCGATCCTGCTCGCGCAGCGCGGGCGCAGCGTCGTCGTGCTCGAGCGTTTCCCCGCGCCCTACCCGCTGCCGCGCGCCGTGCACTTCGACCACGAGGTCGCGCGCATCCTCCAATCCGCCGGCGTCGCGGGCGAGCTCGACGGCTTCACCGAGGCCGCGCCGATCTACGAGTGGCGCAACGCCGCCGGCGAGGTGTTGCTGCGCTTCGGCCGCGAGCGCGAGAACGGGCTATCAGGCTGGCCCGACTCGAACATGTGTCACCAGCCGCGCCTCGAGGCCGCGCTCGAGCGGCGCGCGCACTCGTTCGCGAACGTGCACATCCTGCGCGGCTTCGAAGCGCAGGTGCTTCACGACGCCGGCGACGCCGTGCACCTCGCGGCGCGCAGCGAGCAGGACGGAGCGCTCGAGCTGCGCGCGCGCTGGGCGGTCGGGTGCGACGGCGCGAACAGCTTCGTGCGCGGTGCCATCGGCGCCGGCTGGACCGACCTCGGCTTCGCCTACGACTGGCTCGTGGTCGATGTGATCCCTCACGAGACGCGCGTCTTCACTCCGCTCAACTGGCAGCTCTGCGATCCCGCGCGGCCGACGACGCTCGTCTCCGGCGGCCCCGGCCGGCGGCGCTGGGAATTCATGCGCCTCCCGCACGAGACGCTCGAGCAAATGAACGATCTCGAGACTGCCTGGAAGCTGCTCGCCGGCTGGGACGTTCGCCCTGATAACGCGACCCTCGAGCGCCACGCCGTCTACACCTTCCGCGCCTGCTCGGCCGACACGTGGCGCCGCGGCCGCGTGCTGCTCGCCGGCGACGCCGCGCACCTGATGCCTCCGTTCGCGGGCCAGGGCATGTGCTCCGGCATGCGCGACGCCGCGAACCTCGCGTGGAAGCTCGACCTCGCGCTGCGCGGCGAAGCGAGCGACGCGCTCCTCGACAGCTACGAGAGTGAGCGCGCGCCGCATGCGCGTCAGACGATCGACTTCTCGGTCGGCCTCGGGCGCGTGATCTGCATTGCGGATCCGCGCGAGGCCGCAGAGCGCGACGCGCGCATGATCCCCGCCGCGCGTGCCGCCGGTCTCACGACGCCGCTGTCTGCACCGAAGCTCGGCCCCGGTTGTTGGGACGCGAACGACGCAGCCGCGGGCGGGCTGTTCCCGCAAGCCCGCGTCGCCCGCGGCGAGCACACAGGACTGTGCGACGACGTGTTGGGCATCGGCTTCTCCCTGCTCTCACCGCACGGCGATCCAGCGTCCGCACTGAGCGCCGAGCAGCGCGCGTGGCTCGAGTCGATCGGCGGAGTCTGCGCGCACGTCGCGCAGGACGCGGCGCTGCGCGATGCCGACGGCGCCTACGCGCGCTGGTTCAGCGCCCACGACTGCGCCATCGCCCTCCAGCGCCCCGACTTCACGGTCTTCGCGACGGCCAAACAACTCTCCGACGCCGGCGCACTCGTGAACGCCCTGCGCACAAAACTGCGCGAAACCTGACCACACGCCTCGCGCCGGAACCAATGCCAACGTGGCGAGGGCGCCTCGCCGGCGCCCTCGCTTCGCCCTCCCAACAAAATGATGCTTGCGTGCAACCAGGCTCCACAGCGCCCCGTCGGCGCAGGGGCGGGCGGGGCGGGTGAGTCGCAGCGGAGGGCCCGGAACTCACCGCAACCGCTGCAAGCCGCCGCGCCGCGCGACCTTGGTCGCGAGCGCTCAAGCACGCCCAGCTGCCGCGCGCCGCCTCCACCCAACGCCGCACGCCACGCGGCCAAGGGCCCGGAGACGCGACCACCCGCCCCGCCCGCCCCTGCGCCGCCTCGCTACTCCCAGTCCGACTCGCGCGAGCGCCTCACCCGACCTTAGCCCCAATCGGCGCATCCCCAATGACCTGCGCCGCCGCGAGCTCCGCAATCTCGCTCTCACTCACCTCTAACAACCCGCACAAAATCTCGCGATTGTGCTCTCCGAATAACGGCGCGTGCCGCCGCAGCTGGGGATGCGCCTCCTCGAGCCTCCAGGCCGACGCCGGCTGAGGCCACGGCTGCATGCACGGATGCGGCAGGAAGCTCCACGATTCGCGCGCGAGCAGATGCGGGTCCCAGTGAATGTCGTGGGTATTGAGCACGCGCGCGGCGGGGACGCGCAGCGCTTGCAGCGCCTCCATCGCGGCCTGCGGATCCTGCTGTTGCGACCACGCACTGATGCGTGCGTCGAGCGCGTCGTGGCTCGCGCGACGCTCGGCGAGTGCGAGGCCCGCGAGTTCCGGCGCGCCGATCGCGCCCGCCAGCGCGCGCCACTCCGCGTCGTCGCGCACGGAGATCGCGAGCCACTGATCCTCGCCCGCGATGGGGTACACGCCTTGCGGCGCCCACTGCGGGTGTCGATTTCCATAATGGATCGGCTGCTCGCTGCGCAGCGATGCCGCGGCGAACGCTTCACCCGCCATCTGCGCCATCGTCTCGCGCTGCGCGAGGTCGATCCAGACGCCTTGCTTCGTGCGCCGCCGCTGAATCAGCGCCAGCACGACGGCGCCCACGGCCGCGAGCCCACCGACCGGGTCGCCGTAGGAGATGCCCGTCTTGTAGGGGACGCCGTCGTCGCCGTATCCCGTGAGGGAGCTCAGCCCGCCCATCATCTCGACGATCGGGCCGAAGCCAACGAGGTCGCGCTCGGGCCCCGTCTTCCCGAAGCCCGCCATGCTGACGAGGATCACGTCGGGACGCGCGCTCCGTAACACGTCGTAGCCGACGCCGAGCTTGTCGAGCACCTCGGCGCGGTAGTTCTCGATCACGACGTCGCACTTCGCGACGAAGCGCAGGAACAGCTCGCGGCCGCGCGCCTGCGCGAGGTCGAGCGTCAGCGACTTCTTGTCGCGCGCGTAGTCGTTGAAGTACCAGCTCGCGTTCCACGGCTGCGGGTGCTCGATCGGCAGCAGCGTGCGCACGTTGTCCCAGGCGCGCGGCGACTCGATCTTCACGACTTCGGCGCCCATCTCGGCGAGCACACGCGTGGCGTACGGGCCTGCCCACATCATCGTGAGATCGGCGATGCGCACGCCTTCGAGCGGGAGCCGCTTCATCGCGCGCCTCCGAGCCAGTCGCCGAGAACCGCCGCCGTGTCGGCAGCAGGCGCAGCGAGGCGGCCCGCGCGCCAGCCCATACCGAGGAACATGCGGCCCGGTACGCGCGCGCGGCCGGCGGGCGTCGCGACCTCGTCGAAGAAGCCGCGCTCGTTCAGCGAGGCATTCCCCAATAAGTCGAGCGGCGTCAGCGCGGCGCCGATCGGCACCTTGTGCTTCGCGCCCAGCTCGACCAGCTCCACCTTCGTGCGCGGCGCGAACCACGCCTGCACTTTGTTTCCGAGCTCGCTGTCGTCTTGGATGCGCTCCATCGGGTCCAGAAACTTCGGCTGCTGCAGCTCGGGGTCGCCGATCAGCGCGTAGAGCGCGGGCACCTGGCGGTGCAGCGCGCACACACCCGCATAGCCGTCCTGCGCCGGATAGAGCCCCCAAATCGCGTTGGTGCGATTGCCGAGCCGCGTCGAAGGCACTCCGTCGACGCCGCTGCGCGGGCCGTACAGCTCGAGCATGCCCGCGGCACACTCCTGCGCAGAGATGTCGAGCCAGTCGCCCTCCCCTTGGAGCAGCGCACCGTAATAAGCGGTGAGCGTGGCGCCGAAGCCGTTCAGCCCGAGCAATTTGAGCGCTTGGCTCGCGCCGTTCTGCAGCGGCGGGCGCGTGCGCACGCCCGTCAGCGAGTGGATGCCGCCGGCCGCGTGCGCGACCAGGTTCGTCGCCTCGAAGTTCGCGTAAGGGCCGTGCTGCCCGAATGCGGTCAGCGACGTGATCACGAGCGCAGGCTTCGCGGCCCGCAGCGCGTGCGGATCGAGGCCGCGCTCGGCGAGCGCGCCGGGGCGTCCGTCCTCGACGATCGCGTCGGCCACGAGCGCGAGCGCGCGCAGCTGCGCGTCCGTCACGGCGACGCGCCGCTTGCCGCCGAGCAGCGCCGCCTCCTCGTCGCTCGTCAGCGCGCCCGCGGCGCCCTCGCTGCGAATCACGTCGGCGCCGTAGCCCGCGAGGAAGCGCGTCGCGAACGCTGCGGGCACACCGCCGCCGATCTCGAGCACGCGCATACCGGAGAGAGGGAGTTCGTTGCTCATCAGAGCGCGATCTTGGCATGCCGCGCGTGCAAAGGGCTAGCGCTGCGCGCGAACGCGATCTCGGTTGCAGACTCGGCGAGTCGCTCTCAGGCGGGCAGCGGAATCTTGTAGAGCGCCGCCGCGTTGTCTTGCAGGATCTTGCGCTTGCGCGACTCGCTCCAGCCGGCCGAGATCTCCGCAATGTGCGCCTGCACGTCGG
>JANNKN010000015.1:0-2913 GCA_031396315.1 Deltaproteobacteria bacterium | reverse complement strand
GGAGCGCTTCAAGCAGGATCCGACTGCGGCGATCTGGGGGAAGCCGCCGCGACTCGTCGGCGGGAGGCTGCTCGCGTCGGGTTATTGGGGTATTGGGCGCAAGGTCAACTACACCGGCGAGATCCTCGTGTACGTCTCGTTCGCACTGTGCGCAGGCTTCGCTTCGCCGTGGCCCTACGCACTGCCGCTCGCGCTGCTCTGCCTGCTGTCGCACCGCGCGCACCGTGACGACAAGCGTTGCCGCGCCAAGTACGGCGCGCTCTGGGAGGAGTATGGGAAGATCGCCCGTTGGCGCGTCATCCCCTACCTCTACTGAGCAGCGCACGTTCTGATCAGCAGCGCACGCGCAAGAGCGCGCCCCAAGTCCGCGCCGCGTCTCCCCGCATACAGCGGCGGGGCCCTCCCGAGGGGGTTTCCTCTCGTTCCTAGAGAAGGTGACGAAGAGCACTGAAACGCCGGAACCGAGGGGTGCCCGGATTCTTCAGGAGCTCACAATGCGCTTTCGAACCGCTGCACTCACGCTGCTCACCTTGTCGAGCGCCGTGTCGCCGGCCTTCGCTGCGTCGATCGGGACGGGCGCCTTCACGGGGACCCAGGCCGTCGAGCACTTCGAGGGCATCGGGGTCGGCGTGAACGTCTCGTCGAGCGCGTTCGCCAACATCTTCCTTCCGGGCAGCTCCGGCGATTACACCTTCGCCTCGGGAATCACGCTGCGCGGTCCGAACCCCGGCTTGTTCCAGAACGGCGCCTTCCTTCACAATGCGGCACTGGCGGGCGCGTCCAACAACTGGGGCGCGAACGGAAGCGTGGGCAACGCGGCTCAGGTCCCCGACGCTTGGGGCACGCCGTCGAGCGAATACCTCGGCGCCTTCGACAGCCTCGGCACGGGCAGCGCCATCATCGACATCTCGTTCACGCAGGACATGCTCCGGGTCGGCGCTTTCGTGGCCGGCGTAGCGGGTGGTTCCATCACGATCGAGGCCTACGACGCAATGGGCGCTCTGCTCGAGTCGTTGACGATCGCGTCGCCCAGCGTGGCCGCTTGGGCGAGCAGCTTCGTCGGGCTCGAGCGCAGCGA
This sequence comes from Deltaproteobacteria bacterium, assembly GCA_031396315.1. GTDB lineage: Bacteria > Myxococcota_A > UBA9160 > UBA9160 > UBA6930 > VGRF01. The sequence continues at coordinate 1,835 of JANNKN010000015.1, read as the reverse complement.
AGGCATCCGCCGTGTCGTCTTCCGCGGCAACGACTTCGGCATCGATGCGCTCACCTTCGAAGCGAGTCCGGTGGCGGAGCCCTCGATGGCAGCGCTCGCGAGCGTCGGGGCGCTCGGCCTCTGGATGATGGGGGGTCGGCGCGCGCGCGCGATCGCGATGGCGCGAGAGCATCCGGCGCGCGCCTGAACCGCGCGGTCGGCACGGACGCCTAGAACACTCGGAAACGCTTGCGTACGTGGCGCTGCCGCGCCGCGATCTCCGCGCGGCGCTGCGCGGGCGAGAAGTCGGGCGTGTTCCCAGGAAGATGTTTTCGCAGTTCGGCGAGCGAGACCTTCTTCGTCGTAATGCTTGGCCACTGATCGGGCGCGGGCGTTCGGCTATAGGCCCAGCGCGGCGACATGAACGCCTCGCGCTGGCCGGTGAGGTCCAGCCAGTTCCGCACGCCGGGATCGCGGTGCGCGAGCACGAGGCGAATCGCGCCGTCGTCATCGACGTGCGACTGCGCGCCGTTCCGGCTGCCGACGGAGTTCGCGTACTCGATCGACTCGCCCCAGAGATTGCCCAGCTGAAAGCCGATGTATTGCGGCGCCAACTGGATGCGGCTCTCGACGATCAACGCCTCGTCGTCCGCGAGCGCCGCGACGCCGCCCGCGTAGAGGTTCGTGCTCATCCCGCCGCCGGTCGCGCCGGACGCCGCGTTGATCTGGTTGAATCCGTTGCGCGGGAAGCCGATGCCCGGCAGCGTGCCGGGGCGCGGGCCGTGCGTGCCCATCGGAATCGTCCAGAACGCATTCCAGAAGTGCATTTGTCCGCGCACGATCTCGCCGAAGCGGCGGAGCTCGTGCGCGGCGCGCTCGGCCGTGTACGGGGTAGGCGCGTCTGCCTCCGCGCCCTGCGGCGCCATCTCGAAGTGGATCGCGTCTTCGCGCTCCCAGTCGTAGAAGAGCTGCCGCCCGCTCACGTAGTTGGCGAAGCGCTGCGGCGGGATGCTCGGGTCGGTGGGGTGCGGTTGATTCACGATCTTCAGCGTGGGCACGAAGTTGCCCGCGAACCCCGCCGGCTTCTCGGGCGCGAACAAAATCTCGAAGCTGCCGTCCGCGGCGACGGCGAGCTCGGACGAGTCGATGCGACCCGTCTGCGTCTTCATGCCCGGCCGAAGCTCGGAGAGGCTGCCCGAATCTCCCGCGAGCACACCAAAGCTCGTCTCGAAGATCAGGTAGTGCGGCGCTCTGCGGCCCGTCGTCGCGGGAGCCTCGCCGCGCCAGTGCCGCGCATCGGCGAGCTCGCCGCGTAACAAGTAGCTCCGGCGGCCATCGATCGGTGCATAGAAGTAGATCGCGTCGGAATTGTCGATCGTGCCGCGCGTGACGATGCTGAGCGCATTGCGGAAGTGAGGCCGCGCAGGATCCGCGTGAAACGCGCGCTCCACAGCGGCGTGCACGTGGCCCATCAAGTAGCGGTAGCCCTCCGCGAGCATGCGATCGCTCGCAGGCGGCGGCATCAGTGCGGGCTGATCGATCGCATCGCGTGCCTCCTGCAGGCGCCGGATCATTTCGTCCCAGGCAGCGCGCAGGCTGCGTTCGGCTTCGCTCGTCTCGTCGGGCATCGCGGCTCTCCAGTCATCCAGGTCGTCCTGCGCTGAGATACCGCAATCGACGCGCTGCGCGGCGGAACTCCCGCCTGTTAGGCGCCTCGCGCGCAGAGGGCCGCCGAGGACCCGCGGGACCCGAAATTGAACGGAGAAAGCCTTCAGGAAACCCCGCATCCCGGCGATAGGCCGCTCCAGGGGGAGCAACCATGAGCGGAGCGCTCGGCGTGGCCGGCTTGCTGGGGG
>JANNKN010000521.1:0-2805 GCA_031396315.1 Deltaproteobacteria bacterium | reverse complement strand
TATGCGTTGTATGCGCGGGGGCGCGAGGAGGCGCCGGCGTTCGTGCATGCGGGGTTGCCGCTGCGGGTGATTTCGTTGTTTCGATACGACGACGTGCAGGCGACGCTGCGCGACGACGCGCGCTTCTCGAACGCGATGCAGGCGGCGCTGCGCACGGCGTCGGGGGGCGAGCTGGATGCGATCCCGCCGTCGATGCTGGTCACGGACGGCGCGGAGCACACGCGGTTGCGCGGGCTCGTGAACAAGGCCTTCACGCCGCGCATCGTGTCGCGGCTCGAGGGCCGCATGCACGCGCTCGCACACGAGCTCGTGGATGCGGCCGTCGCTCAGCGCGAGGCGGATCTGGTGCAGGCGCTGACGTACCCGCTGCCTGTTACGGTGATTGCCGAGATCATCGGAATTCCTGCGCAGGACCGCGAGCAGTTCAAGGGCTGGTCCGATCGCGCCGTCGCGAGCCTCGGCGTCGCCTTCCTCGGCGGCTTCGATGCGGAACGCGTGCGAGCCCAGGTCGCGCTGCGCGAGGAGATGCGGGCGTACCTGATCCCCCTCGCGGAGGACCGCAAGCGCGCGCCGCGGGAAGACCTGATGACGGGCCTCGTGCAGGCCGAGCACGAAGGCTCGAAGCTCTCGCACGACGAGATGCTGCAGATGCTGATCCTGCTGCTCGTCGCAGGCAACGAGACCACGACCACGTTGATCCAGAACACGGTGCTCGAGCTGATCGCGCACCCCGAGTGGGAGAGCCGCGCGCGCGCCGATCGCGAGCTCGTGCCCGCGGTGATCGAGGAGACGCTACGGCACTCGTCGCCGGTGCAGTTCGCGCCGCGCCGCGCGATGGCGGAGCTCACACTGCACGGAGTCGAGATTCGCCCCAATGACTTCCTGCTGTGCTGGATCGGCTCGGCGAATCGCGACGCGAAGGTGTTCGACGATGCGGAGCGCTTCGACCCTCTGCGCGAGAAGAGCCCGCACATCGCCTTCGGCTTCGGCCCGCATTATTGCCTCGGCGCCAATCTCGCGCGGCTCGAGGCCCGCGTCGCGCTCGAAGCGCTGCTCGCGAAGACGTCGCGCATCGAGCGCGCGTGGGACGAGGATTTGCCGGTGCACCCGAGCCCGGTGTTTCGCGGCGTGACGCGCTTGCCGGTGAGGCTCACGCCCGCGCCCTGAGGCTCTGGCGACGCGCGTGGGGAGGATGAAGCGATGAGCGCGCAAGCAGCCGAGAGCCGGTCGCAGCGGGGCGCAGGGGAGCGCGGAGCCATTCGGCTCGGCGTCGCGCTTCGCTCGATGGGCCCGCAATCCACGCGTGAGACCTTCCTCGCCTGTGCTCGCGCGGCGGAGGATGCGGGCTTCGATGACGTCTGGGTGCAAGACCACCTCGCGATTCCGCCCGACGACGCCGAGGGCAGCGGCGGGCGCTACCTCGATCCGCTCGGCGCGCTCGCCTTCCTCGCGGGCGCGACCTCGCGCATCGGCCTCGGCAGCGGCGTAATCAATTTGCCGTATCGCGCGCCGCTGCCGACCGCGAAGGCGATCGCGACGCTGCAGGAGCTCTCCGCGGGCCGCTTGTTACTGGGCGTCGGCGTCGGCTGGATGGCGCCCGAGTTCCGCGCCCTCGGTGTGCCGCGCGCCGAGCGCGGTGCGCGGTGCGATGAAGCCCTCGCGTTCATCGCGGAATGCTTCGCGAACGACATCGTCAGCGCGAACGGTCAGAAGTTCCTGTTCCTTCCGCGCCCGCAGCGCCCCCCGATCTACGTGGGCGGTGCCGCGCCGCACGCGCTCGAGCGCGCAACGAAGTGGGGGGACGGGTGGATGCCGATGGCGCGCGACGCCGCGGCGCTTCGCGCGCCCATCGCCGAGCTGCGCGAACGCTTCGCCGCCGCGGGCCGCAGCCCGCCCGCGGTGGTCGTGCTCGCGAGCTTGTCGCGCAAGGATCCGAGCGCGGCCGCAGCGAATGCGCGCGCCTTCGCCGAAGCCGGCGCGACGCACCTCGTTTTCTCCGAGCGCTACGCCGACGCCGACGACTTTCGCCGTGGCCTTGATTTCGCCGCGCAACACCTCCGCCCGGCACTGGTGTAAGCCGCCACCCCGAGGCCGGTCGCGCGCGTCAGCCGAGCTTCCGCACGGGCTCGAGGCCGTCCCAGCCGTGCGCCGCTTGGCGCACCATCGCGTAGAACGGCGCCAGCTTGTCGCGCTCGTAGAGCTCGAGCATGTGCCCGAGCTCGCGGCTCGTATCCACCATCGCGAAGCGTGTGCCGTTGGCGGTCTCCGCCTCGAGCGCGACCGCGGCGCCCAGGGCGCGCTGTTCGGCGAGCGCGCTCGCGAGCTCGTCGACGAAGCACGCAACATGGTGCACGCCGCGCTCGTCCCGCGCGAACAGGTCGCGTAGCGCGGACGGCGCGTCGTTGTGCTGCGTGATCAGCTCCACCATCAGGTCGCCCGCTTGCCCGTACGCCGAGCTGTGGTCGAACGTCGCAGGCGCACCGCGATATAGGCAGCGCGCGAGGGGGATGTGCTCGAGCAGGAAGAACGGCCCCCAGCCGTGCCGCGCGGCGAGCTCGCGCGCTGCGGCCGCCGGGTCGGACACGTGAGAGGCGATCTGCACCGTGGAGGAGGTCTCACCGATTTGAATCGCGCCGACTTGATTGCTCGAAACATCACCGCGACGGCAGACCAAAGCGAGCAGGCGTTCAGGGTCTGTCGCCGGGCGGTGGGAGCCGACAAGGCCCGGCGACCACGAACCGCTGTCGTCCTGCGCGAAGCGCAGAGCGGCGACTGTGACGATCAGAAGAGGGTCAGCGGCTCGAC
>JANNKN010000807.1:0-10463 GCA_031396315.1 Deltaproteobacteria bacterium | reverse complement strand
CGCCCCGACCGGCGGTCTGGGACTAGTCCTCGTGGTCGTGGTCGTGCTGCTCTTGACGGGTCGGGTTTGAGCGAGACCGACGCGGCGGAGCCTGAGCGAGTCCACGCTTACGGGGACTCCGCCGCGTGGGGAACCGGCATCCAGTGCGCAGATTGTGGTCTGCAGCGCAATCTCTCGAGCAAGACGCTCCCGCCTTGCCCGAGGTATGACGAGGCGACTCACCCGCGCGCAGGTTGGCTGTTGCCGGGCTCACAGAAGCGAGCCTCCGAGGCGCATTAGGGTACGATTTGCCGAATGGAGGGGACGGATGGCTGCCCTCGATCGTGTCGTCCGCCGCTCCGGCCCCGTGATGGTCTTGGGTGCCTTGGTCACCGCGTTGGCGGTGGCCGGCCTCGCTACGTGGGCCCTCGGGCACTTCGGTTGGGCGGCTCCCGCCTTCATGCGCCCGATGTCCGCAGCCGGTCTGCTCGGGATCGGCATCGCGTTGTTGTGTCATGCGCGCGAGGGAACTTGGCGCACGTCCGCAGGGAATGTCGTCGCACTCGCAGTGGTCTCGCTCGGAGTCGCGACGCTCGGCCTGAGGCTGCTGGGCGCCGATTCTGCTGACCTCGGGGCTTGGCTCGACCCCGACTTCTACGCGCCGACGCTGATTGCTGCGGGTCTCGCGCTGGTCGGAGGCTCGCTCGCAGCCGGACCGCGGTCACGCGCTTCGGCCTATTTGGCGTTCGCGGGCGTCGGCTCAGCATGGATGCTCGTGCTCGCAGGCGCCTACGACGTAGATCACGTGCTCGCATCTGCCATGGGTCCGACACCGGCCGCGGCGGCTCAGGGCACCTTGCTGCTCGCAGCATTCGGAGCGCTGCTTCGGCACGAAGAGTTGGGGGTCGTCGCAGCACTCACGGCTCGCGACGAAGCGGGCTCTGCGCTCCGCAGAAATCTGATCGCGGCCGCTGCGATCCCCAGTCTGTTCGGGTTGCTCTCACTCGCCGGGCTCCGCGCAGACCTCTACGACGACCGCACCGGAACCGCGATCCTGGCGGCGGCTTCTGTGACTGCGCTCGCCGCGGCGGCCTTCGCCGCGAACTCCGGTTTGCGGCATGCGCAACGCGAGCGGTTCGCTGGAGCCGCAGCTCTCGCGGCGAGCGAGGAGCGAGTCCAGCGCCTCGTCGAACTCGCGCCCGTCGGGATCGCGCAGCTCGCTATGGATGGGCGTTGGCTCCAGGCCAACCCGAAACTGTGCGAGATGCTCGGTTACACGCTGCAGGACTTGCGATCCAAGACCTACAGCGAAGTCAGCCAACTCGAGGATCTACCGCTCGATATCCAGAGCTGGGAGCTCCTTCGTCGAGGCGAGATCGAGGACTACTCGATCGAGCGGCGCTTCCTGAGTAAGGAAGGCGCAACGGTGTACGCCGACGTGCGGCTGGTGCGCGACGCTCGGGCGGTGAATGAGGAAGTCCATTTCGTCGCTGTGATCCGGGACGTGACGGCCAGCAAGGCCTTCGAGGACACGCTTCGCGTGTACGAGCGTGTGATCGCCGCAACTCAGAGCGGGATCGTAATCACGGACGCTCGTCTGCCCGACCAGCCGATCATCTCCGTCAACCCGGCGTTCGAGCGAATCACGGGGTACGCCGCGGCCGACGTACTCGGCAAGAACCCGCGTTTCCTGAGTGCGAAGGCGCGTGGGCAAGCGGGGATCGGCAAGCTCCGCCGTGCGATCCAAGCGGGCGAGAGCTGCGAGGTGATGCTGCGCAACCACCGTGCGAACGGCGAAGGATTCTGGAACCGTATGTCCGTCGCGCCAGTCCACGACGCGGATGGGCGCGTGACGCACTTCGCAGGCGGGCTGGTGGACGCGACCGAACAAGTCCAGCTGCTAGCCGAGCGAGAGGCGCTGCTGAGCGCCGCCGACGAGCGAAGAAACGCGGCCGAGGCCGCCAACCTGGCCAAGGAACACCTCCTGTCCGTCGTCTCCCACGAGCTTCGCTCTCCGATGAACGCGATCACCGGCTGGGCGTCGCTCCTGCGCGATGAGCGCGACCCCGAGGAGCGCGTGCGCGCACTCGATGCGATCGAGTCGTCGCTGCACGCGCAGACCCGGCTCCTCGACGACCTGCTCGACGCTTCGCGTCTGCGCACGGGCGCGCTCGGGATCGAGTTCGCGGAGATCGATCTCGTCTCGTTGACGCAAGCGTCTTTTAACCGCCACCTGCAGGCCGCGCACGAGAAGCGGATCTCGCTCGGGTTGCGTCTCCCGAGCCAGCCGGCGACTTGTTACGCCGATGCGCAACGCGTCGAGCAGATCCTTCAGAACCTGATCGCGAATGCGCTCAAGTTCACGCCGGACGGCGGTCGCGTGAGCGTGGAGCTGGGCGAAGAAGGCGGCAACTGGGCCATCCTCGTGCACGACAGCGGGCGCGGACTGAGCCCGGAGGCGTTGCCGCGCGTTTTCGACGAGTTCTGGCAGGCGGATGCCCGCGGCGGCCGAGGGCTCGGCATCGGGCTGGCGATCGTCAAGCACTTGGCGGAGCGACAGGGCGGCTCCGTTTCCGTCGACAGCGCGGGCCCCGGGCTCGGCGCGACGTTCCGCGTGCTGCTTCCGAAGCGCACGCCAACGGCGCCGGAGGCGACCGTCCGCGCGCCTTTCGATGCGGCAGCGCCCCGCGATCTGTCGGGCGCAGTGGTCGTGGTCGTGGACGACGAGCCGCTCACCGTCCAAGCGTTCGCCAGTGCGCTCGCGAAGGAAGGGGCGATTCCACAGGTCGCGAACTCCGTCTCCGCTGCGCTCAGCTTGTTGGCCAGCACGCCCGACGCGCTGATCAGCGACATCGGGCTTCCTGATCGCGACGGCTTCGACCTCATCCGGAGCGTCCGAAGCTCCGCAGACCCGGCTCGCGGGGTGTTGGCGATCGCCGTGACGGCGCTCTCGGATCGCGAGGACCGCAAGCGAATCTTTCGCGCGGGCTTCGACACCTATTTCGCCAAGCCAGTCGAGCCGCAGGCTGTGATGCGGCGCTTGAGCGAGTTGCGGAGGCGGCTCGCGGAAGAGACGCCGCCCCGCCGTCGCCTGATCGCACTCCGCGACGAGCGCGCGCGCGCGGCGGGGCTTCTCGCTGCGCTGCGCGCCGACGGCCACGAGGTCATCGAGGTCGCCGACGCCAGCGCGGCGCAGGTCGAGGCGTCCCAACGCCGCCCCGATGCGATCTTGTTGGTCGAGCCTGTCCACGAGCCCTCGGTCGCCGAGCTGCTGGAGCATCTCGAGTCGGTCGAGGCACGGCCCACGGTGGTGGGGCTCGTCGAGCCGGGCACGGAGCCGGAGCGCTGTCTGTCCGATCTCGTCGTACCTTTGCACGACGCGGGAGCGCTGCGACGCGCGCTCCGTTTGCTGGAGGGAGTCATCCGATGAGCGACGGCTCCGAAGCGTTGGCAGCGCCGCAGCCGTTGACGTTGTTGATCGTCGAGGACGAGCAGCACCTGCGGGCCGCACTTTCGGCTCTCGTGGCGCGCGAGGGTTTCGCCAGCATCGAGGTCGGAACGGTCGAGGACGCGCGCAAGGCTCTCGCGACGACGCGCGTCGACGCCGCGCTCGTAGATCTGACTTTGCCCGATGGCAGCGGCCTCGACTTGATCGGTGACCCCAGCGCACTCGGCCAGCCGGAGTACATCGTGGTGACGGGTGACACCACGGCAGCGACCGCGGTGGAAGCGCTGCGCCGCGGAGCGCTCGACTATCTCACCAAGCCGTTCGATCGAAACCGGCTGCGCAGCGTGCTCCTCAACTTGCAGCGAACCCGTGCGCTCAAGTCCGATGTCGGGGACCTGCGCGCTCACCTAGCCGCGCTCACCTAGCCGCGCTCGGTCATTTCGGCGCGCTCGGAGGCCGCTCCGAGGTGATGCAACACGTGTACAGCCTGATTCAGCGCGTCGCGCCGACGGATGCCTCCGTGTTCGTGACCGGCGAGAGCGGGACCGGCAAGGAGCTCGTCGCGCAAACGATTCACGAGATGAGCGCAAGGCGCGCGCGCCCGTGCATCGCCGTGAATTGCGGCTCGCTCTCTCCCACGTTGATCGAGAGCGAGCTGTTCGGGCACGAGAAAGGCAGCTTCACGGGCGCCGATCGCCGACGGCTCGGCTACTTCGAGCGCGCGGACGGCGGCACCTTGTTTCTCGACGAGATCACCGAGATGCCGCTCGACCTTCAGGTGAAGCTATTGCGGGTGCTCGAGGTGGGCGCTGTGACGCGCGTCGGGGCGACCGAGGCGACGCGCGTCGACGTACGCATCCTTGCGGCATCGAATCGCGATCCGGCCGAAGCCGTCGCGCAGAACGCCTTGCGAGAGGATCTGTTCTATCGCCTGAACGTGTTCCCGATTCACCTGCCGCCGCTCCGCGAGCGTGGGGCAGACGTGTCGCTGCTCGCGCAGCACTTTCTCGATCAGGTGAACGCGAGGCAGGGCAGCGCCAAACGCTTTGCGCCGGGTGCGCTGGCGGCGATGCAGGCGGCGGCCTGGGCGGGCAACGTGCGCGAGCTGAAGAATGTGGTCGAGCGCGCGGCGATTCTGGCCGACGATCTGATCGATCGCGATGATTTCCCGACGCTGAAGCGCGCCGACCTAATTCCCGAGCGAGACGAGAGCCTGCTGCGCGTGAAGGTCGGCTCGCCACTCGCCGAGGTCGAGCGGCGGCTGATTCTCGCGACTTTGGACGCGCTGGGCGGCAACAAGAGCCGCGCTGCCGAAACGCTCGGAGTCAGCCTGAAGACGCTCTACAACCGCTTGAACATGTATCAGGGGCACGGGCAAAACGAGCGTCCGCCAAAGCCCGCTGATTAGGTATCGCAGAGCAGCCGGCTGGCGCTCAGTTTGCGGCAGCTGCGGCGAGCGTCGGCAGCGACAGTGCACGGCCAGCCAGCAGCTCGACCCCACGCTGAAGGGTGGTCGCGAACTCGACGCCCGAATCGTCCGCCAGGGATTCACGGAGCTGTACGAGACGGTCGGGCTCCTCGCCCCAGAAGCCCACGACGATTCTCAATTCGGGCGAGCTCGCGCGCAGGCGCTTCACCAGATGGCGAACCGGTGCGGCGCGCGAATCGAGCGCCGAGAGACAGATCAGCGCGGTGCCTTCGCGGGCCACCGTCTCGATGAGCTCCGAGGTCAGCAGCCGCATCAGGGCTCGAGCCTCGACGCCGCGGCTCGCGAGCAGGCGCGCGAGCGTCGCGGACACGATCTCGTCGGCAAACACGCCGGTCGGAACGCATAACACGGGCGAGCGCTGCGCCACGACGGGCTCGCCCACCGAGGGCCCCGACAGCTCCGCGTTCCAGAGCTCGAAAGCCTCGCGCGCGAAGGCCAAATCCTCGCCTTCGAGCTCGCGCGTCTGGCGGTCGTGCTCGAGCAGACGCAGCGCAGGGATCAGGGTGCGGTCCCAGGTCTCGGCCCCGGGTTGATCGCGATTCTGCTCCGCAGCCAACGCGGTCGCGCTCTCGAGATCGCGCGCCAGCAGGCGTTCATAGATTCGCTCGAAGGGCCGAAGCGCCTCGGAATCGCTCAATAAGATCGCCACGGTCTCGAGGCCGGGCAGCTTGCGCCCCATCACGACGAGGCAAACCGTGAGCGGCGTAGCGAGCACGAGCCCGATCGGGCCCCACAGCCAGCCCCAGAAGACCGCCGACAGAATCACGCCGAAGGGCGACAGCCCGACGCTCGCGCCGTAAAGCCACGGCTCGAAAAAGTTGTTGCTGATGAGCTCGAGAGCGGCGAGGAACAGGCCCACCCAGAGCACCATCGTCCAGTCATCGAAGACCGCCACCGAGAGTGCGAGCGGCGCGCACGCTGCGAGCAGGGGCCCGGCGTAGGGGATGAAGCGCAGCAAGGCTGAGAGCAGGCCGAAAAGCAGCGCGCCGGGTAGCCCCAGCACCGCGAGCCCGATGCACACCGCGATGCCGTGCCCGCAGTTGAGCAGCGCCAGCGCACGCAGGTAGCGCGCGATGCGTTCGGAGGCTTCACGCAGCGTAGAGCCCGTCAGGCGCAGGTCGCCCGGGCCAGCGATCCGTAACACGCGATCGCGGAGATCCTCGCGTTCGATCAACAGGAAGATCAGCAGCACGATCACAATTCCCGCGGAGGCGACGAGCGACGCGGCGGAGCCGACCCAGCCGGCCACGAAGCTCACGAGTTGGGAGTCACCGCTCAGGATCTCCACCTGACGCGGTCGATCCTCTTCGACGCTCGTAGTCATGCTGCGCATTTGCCGGGCGGTTCGCCCCAACGCGGCGATCGGCGCGCGGGCTTTCTCGAGCAAATTTCGGCGGTACTCCGGAAGCCGCTCGGCCAGAGCGCTGCCTTCGCTCGCGACGATCCACCCCATCCCGGCGAAGACCGCGCTGATGCCGACGGCCACGACCAGCACGGAGGCAATTCGTCCGAGACGCAGGCGGCCGAAGCCCAGGTGCTCGACCCATTTGACCGCCCCTCCGAGCACGACGCTCAGGAGCCCCGCGACTGCCAGCGGAGCCAGCACCGGCTCGGCGAAATGGATCGCGGCGATCGCCACGACAGCGGTCACGAGGGCAGAGGAGAAGTGCGTTCGAAACCAGCGTTCCACGAGATCTCGCGCGAGGGTTGTTGCCAACAGAGCAAGCCGCGTGCCGGTTACTCGCTCTAGCGGCAAGGAAGGGTACGGCAGCCGTGCCACCCATTTCTACAAATGCAAGTAGGGGCGCTCGCGAGCGCGCCGGTTGGGCGTGCGCGCGGCGGCATAACACTTGCTTGACGAGTGTTGCATCAGGAGGGTCTCGCTTGGCGGCTGCACACGATTCGAAGCGCTTCGCTCCGTCCGAGGCGCGTGAAGCCGACTTCGGCGGCGCTGCGCTGCGTGTCTACGAAGCGGGCCAGAACCTGATGGTGCGGCGGCTCGAACTCTGGGTCGCGGAGGCGCGCGGCTCTGCGCGCATCGGGTTCGCACTCCTGATGGCCGCCGTCATCGGCTTGTCGGGTTGGTTCATCTTCGTCGCCGGCGTAATCGACGGGCTGGCTCGCGATTACCCGCGGTTCGCAGTCGAAATGAGTGTGGGCGCGCTTCACCTGGGGATGGCGGGTGCACTCGTCGCGATCGCGCAGCGCGCTGCCGCGAAGCTCGGTGTTCGCTCATGACGCACGGAAGCAGCCTCGCGGCGTTGCGCGACGACGTCGAACGCCAGAAGCACGAGCTGCACGTCGCCTTCGCGACGCTCTCGACTGTCACGCGTGATTCGGTGAACCCGAAGCGTTGGATTCAAGATCACCCATTCACGTGTGTGCTCGGCGCGTTCGCTCTTGGGCATTGGCTCGCCGGCCGCACACGCGGTGCGAACTGAAAGGAGAAGAGATGGAAGCGGATCAACCGACGGGCCTGAATGCGCAGGATCTCACTGGCATCGATTGGGAGGGCGCGCTCGCCGAGCGCGAGGAGCAAGCGCGAGATCTGATCCGAGCGCACCCGGTTGCGGCGGTACTGAGTGCGGCAGCACTCGGCTTCGTGATCGCGCGCCTCGTGCGAGGCAACGAATGAGCGCAGAAACTCGCAAGACGACTTCGCTGCGCGGTGACGCAGCGTGCGTTGGCCGAGGGCTCCGCGACCAAATCGACGCGAAGCCCATGCAGGTCGTGGTCGCTGCCTTGTGCGTGGGCTTCGCGCTCGGCGGCGGTATCCCGCGCGGCGTGTTGACGCTGCTGTTAGGAGTCGGCGCGCGAGCTGCAGGCTCGCGGCTGGGCGAATTGATCATTGAACGAGCGCCGAGCTTTCGAGCGGCGCAGGAGGAAACGGTATGACGAACGGAATCGAGCGAAGCACGATGAATTCATTGGCCGCACTGGCAGCGCATGCGCCTAGCGCAGTGGAGCTGCTGGGTTGGGTCGGACTGCAGCGCCGTCGGGGGCGCGCTGCACGCCTGGCGCAAGGCGCGGGCTGGTTCGGCGCGGGCATCGCGCTCGGCGGCGGGCTGGCTCTGCTGCTGGCGCCCCAGAACGGTGCGGACCTGCGGCGTCGGCTGAGCGGAGAAGCGCAGCGAGTGCGCGATGCCGTGGTGCCCGCGCAGCAGTCGTAGCCGCAGGCTCGAGGGCTCGGTGCGTGATCCATTCGAGGTCGACGATCTCGGATAGTGTCGCGCGAGGTTCCACGCACGGCTCACCGGGCGCGGACGCGAGCTACCTCCCGGCGCGCGGCCGGGTGCGTTCGTGGAACCGCGTCGCGCCCCTGCGCGCGGGGAGGGAAGCCTTCCCGGCGATGCTCGCTGCGATTGCGAGCGCCGAGCAGAGCATCTGCCTCGAGACGTACATCTTGCGGGCGGATCGCATCGGGCAGCGCTTCAAGACGGCGCTCGCCGAGCGCGCGCGCGCGGGAGTCTCGGTGCGCGTGATCTGCGACGCCGTGGGCTCGATCGGGCTACCGACGGAGTATGTCGCGGAGCTCGTCGCGGTCGGCGTCCAGTGGATCGAGTTCCACCCGGTGGCGCCCTGGCGCCGACGCTTTGGCTGGAACACACGCGACCACAAGAAGATGCTCATCATCGACTCGCGCATCGCCTTCACGGGCGGAATCAACATTGGCGATGAGTACAGCCCGACGGAAGAAGGCGGCGGCGGGTGGCACGACATGTCTGCCCAGATCGAAGGCCCGGCGGTGCGAGAGCTCTCGAGAGTTTTCGACTCCACCTGGCGAGCGGAGGGCGGGTCGGCGGTGCCTCCCGCGGCCCGCGTTGACGAAGCTTCGGCGAGCCCAGAGCGCGCGCAGGCATTCGTCGAGGTGATCGCGAACCTCGGAGCGATCCCGCGCCCGGGCATGCGCCGCGCCTACCTGCATGCGATCCGGCACGCCCAGCACCGGATCAGCATCATGAATGCCTACTTCATTCCGGATGCCGCACTGCGCCGCGCCTTTGCAAAGGCCGTGCGACGGGGCGCATCGGTTCGCGTGATCGTGCCGTCTCGATCCGACATCGAGCCCGTTTATTATGCGAGCCGCAACCTGTACGCGCGGCTGATGCGGAGCGGAGTGCGCCTGTACGAGTGGCAAGGCGACATGATGCACGCGAAGTGCGCGGCGATCGACGGCATCTGGTCGACCATCGGCAGCTACAACCTCGACCGTCGAAGCTTCATTCACAACCTCGAGGTGGGTCTGGTGATGTTCGACCGCGACCTCGCGCGCGAGCTCGAGACGCAGTTCGAGGCGGAGCTCATGCTTTGCCGCGAAGTCGATCCACGCCTCTGGCCGACGCGGCCTCGCTGGGAGAAATGGCTCGAACGCTTCTGGTACCTGTTTCGCTATTGGCTGTGAGGCGCTCGCTGACCTCGCGAAACGCGCCCCGCGAGGTTTTCGCAGGTCGCGTTTCGCGGAAGCCTCGCGTTCTAGTCTTTGTCCGCTGCGTCTTCGATGGCTTCGCCGGTGCTTTCGATGTCCTTGCCAGCGCCCTCGATGGTGTGGCAGGCGGTGAGCATCGAGACGCTCATGCCAGCGAGGACCGTCAGCGCGGCAACGAGATTGGGCTTCGTCATGGTCAATTTTCTCCTCGGATCAGGCAAACGCCATGTCCGTAGCGCTCCTCAAAGCAAGGTTTGAGCCAGGCGCCGCCACGCGCGCAGGCAACGGGACCGCGGATTCGCTCGTCTTTTGTAGAAAGAGGGAGGATCGGTGATGCCCGCACGCGTCGAGTCGGGTTGATTCCGCCCGCTCGCGATGCGAAAACCCCGCCCGCACCCGAGGAGGTCGCTAGCCCATGAAGCTCGAACACACCTTCACGGTGAAGGCCTCGCTCGACGAGAGCTGGGCGCTGCTCACGGATCTTGAGCGCATCGCCCCGTGCATGCCAGGGGCGGAGTTGATCGGGCGCGAGGGCGAAGCCTACAAGGGCCGCGTGAAGGTGAAGCTCGGCCCCGTGCTCGCGCACTACGAGGGCAAGGCGAGCTTCACGGAGAAGGACGATGCGGCGAAGCGCGGCGTACTGCGCGCCGAGGGACGCGAGACGAAGGGCCAGGGCAGCGCGAAGGCGACGGTAACCGCATCGCTCACCGCGACTGCAGACGGCACGCAGGTCAAGGTCGAGACGGATCTCGCAATCGTCGGGCGGCTAGCGCAGATGGGGCGCGGCCTGATCGCCGAGGTGAGCGGCAAGTTGTTGGACGAATTCGTCGCGAACCTCGAGCGCGAGATCGCGGCGAGCGCACAGCCAATGGCCGCAGCGTCCGCCATCGAAGCCGCGAGTGCGCCTTCGCCGGGAGCCTCCGCGCAGAGCGCGCGGGCCCCGGCACCTTCGCTGCGCGAGGTCGCGCCCGTGGACCTGCTCGCAACGGCGGGCATGCCCGTACTGAAACGGCTCGTACCGCTCGCAATCCTCGCAGCGTCGGTCGCCATCGCGATCTGGCTGCTCTCCCGATGATCGCGCCGCGCGCAGCGTGAATCGAGCGCGCCTCGAAGGCGCGCTC
>JANNKN010000771.1:0-2983 GCA_031396315.1 Deltaproteobacteria bacterium | reverse complement strand
GCCGGGCTCGGGTATGGAGACAGGGTTGGGTGATCACACGTTCGGTTCAGAGGACTGGGGGCTCATCCTCGGCGGCTCGAGCGGCTTCGGGCTGGCCACCGCCCACAAGCTCGCCGCGCACGGCATGAACCTGGCGCTGGTGCACCGCGACCGCCGCGGCGCCATGCACCGCATCGAGCCCGAGTTCGAGAAGCTGCGCGCGAGCGGCGTGAAGCTGATGATCGAGAACGACGACGCGCTCGACGTCGAAGTGCGCGGGCGAATTCTCGGGCAGCTCGCGGAGCGAATGGGCGCGGCTGGGCGCGTGAAGATGCTGCTGCACTCGATCGCCTTCGGAAACCTGAAGCTGATCGTGCCGGAGCTGCCGAAACCCGACGCAGGCGCAGCGGTCGCGAAGCTCGCCGATGCGCTCGGGCTCTCGAAGGAGGCGCTCGCGAACGCCGTCGACAAGCTCGCGTCGGAAGGCGTCGACGAGCTCAGCGAGCTGTCGAGCGCGCCCGTCTATCCGACGCATTCGCTGCTCGACGCCGAAGATTTCGCGCGCACGATCCACTGCATGGGAACCTCGCTGCTCGACTGGGTGCAGGACATTTTCCAGCGCGGCCGGTTCGCGAGCGACGCGCGCGTGTTCGGGCTCACCAGCGAAGGCAACGAAGTGGCGTGGAAGGGCTATGCGGCGGTGTCGGCGGCGAAGGTGGCGCTCGAAGCCACCTCGCGCTCGATCGCCGCCGAGTTCGGCCCGCACGGCGTGCGCAGCAACGTGCTGCAACCGGGTGTTACAGAGACACCGGCGTTGCAGGCGATCCCAGGCAGCGGGCGCTTGAAGGCGCACTCGCGGCTGCGCAGCCCGCTGCGCCGCCTCACCACGCCGCCCGATGTCGCGAACGTTCTCTACTTGCTGTGCTTGCCCGAGGCGGCTTGGATCAACGGCACCGTGATCCGCATCGACGGCGGCGAGCGCGTCTCCGGAAGCACCACATGACTCGGAGCACTCCTTGACGGTCTATCTCCACGCCATGGGCCACTTCCATCCCGAACCCGTGATCACCAACAAGTTCCTCGAAGAGCTCGACATCGGAACCAACGACGAGTGGATCGTCGAGCGCGTGGGCATCCGCGAGCGGCGCAGTGCGCTGCCGCTCGAGTACCTGAAGGCGACGAAGAACCGCGACGTGCGCGAGGCCGAGAGCGCGCTGCTCTACACCAACGCGGATCTCGCCCAGCGCGCAGCGGAGATGGCGATCGCGCGCGCCGGCATTCGCAAGGATCAGATCGGGCTCGTGATCTCGGGCAGCTCCGCGCCGCGCATTCTTTGCCCCGCCGAGGCGAGCTTCGTCGCGAAGCAGCTCGAGATCGAGGCGCCGTGCTGGGACGTGAACAGCGCGTGCTCGACGTTCTTGATGCATCTCTACAACGTCTCCTTGATGGATCCGGCCAAGCTGCCGGAGTTCATCCTGATCACGCAGACCGAGCAGTTGACGTCGGCGGTGGACTACTCCGATCGCTCTGCGGCGGTGCTGTTCGGCGACGGCGCGGCGGCGACGGTGGTCTCGACGAAGGTGCCGTCGCGCGTGCAGGCGCTCTGGACCACGGTCGCGTCCGACCCGAGCGGCGCGGAAAAGGTGCTGATTCGGCGCACGGGCACGTTCACGCAGGACGGTCGAGCGGTGCAGATGTTCGCGATCAAACGCACGCGCGAGGGTTACGAGAAGCTGAAGGATCAGCTCGCGGAGGAAGGCGGCGAGCGGCCGCTCTACTTCGTCGGTCATCAGGCGAACCTGCGCGTGCTCGAGCAAGTCGTGCAGCGTTGTCAGGTCGCTGCCGACCGCCACTTCTCGAACGTCGAGTGGTTCGGAAACACCGGCGGCGCGAGTTGCCCGACGGTGATCTCGCAGCACTGGGACAAGATTCCCGCCGGCAGTGATCTGGCGGCCGTGGTCGTCGGCGGGGGTCTCACCTGGGCGCGCTCACTGCTGCGCTTCGAGGCCGCGCCGTGAGCGATGCGCGCGTCGCGCTCGTGACGGGCGCCGGCACCGGCATCGGTGCCGCCTGCGCACTCGCGCTCGCGGCCGCGGGCTTCCGCGTCGGCGTCCACTACCGGTCGAGCGAGGAGAAGGCACGCGCGATCGCGGACAAGTGCGGCGGCGATGCGTTCCTGCTGAAGGCAGACATCGCAGACTCCGCGCAGATCGACGCGCTGATCGGCGAGCTCAAAGTGCGAGCCGGTCGCCTCGACGTGCTCGTCAACAACGCGGGCTTCAACGTGAACGCGCCGATGGTCACGATGAAGCTCGAAGACTACGACGCCGTCGCCGCGATCGAGCGCGGCACCTGGTACCTGACGAAGCTCGCGCTGCGGCGCTTCCTGCTGCGCAGCGATGACGCGCGCATCATCAACATCACGAGCGTGGTCGGACACACCGGCAACCCGGGCCAAGTGCCGTACACGATGGCGAAGGCGGGGCTCGACGCGCTCACGAAGTCGCTCGCCCAAGAGCTCGCGGGCCGTAACATCCGCGTCAACTCCGTCGCGCCCGGATTCATCGACACCGAGATGACGCACGAGCTGCCGGGCGAAGTGAAACAGCACATCCTCGGCCGTATCCCGCTCGGACGCATGGGCAGCGCGGATGAAGTGGCCGAAGTCGTCACTTGGTTGGCGACGAGGGCGAGCTACGTGCACGGCACCGTCATCCACGTGAATGGAGGCATGTACGGTGGGTAGGCTGCTCACAGCGGCGGAAGCGCTCGCGCGCGTGCCGCAGCAGGAGCCGTTCCGCTTCGTGGACGAGCTCCTCGAGCTCTCCGAAGCGCACGCCGTCGGCCGCTACCGCTGGCGTCCGAGTGCGGATTTCTATCGCGGCCACTTCCCGGGTAACCCGGTAACCCCCGGCGTGTTGTTGGTGGAATCGATGGCGCAGTGCGGCGTCGTACCGATCGCGCGCTACTTCCCGCATCTGGGCGCCGAGGCCGCGCTGGGCGA
>JANNKN010000733.1:0-4423 GCA_031396315.1 Deltaproteobacteria bacterium | reverse complement strand
CCTTCATCTACCGCGACGTCGTCTACAACAAAGAGACCGAAGACCCGCGCTGCGCCGAGATCATCATCGAGAAGCAGCGCAATGGCCCGACTGGCACCGTGAAACTCAACTTCGACGGCAAGTACGCGCTCTTCCAGAACCGCACGGAGCGCGACATCGGCGGCGGATCCGGCGGATTCGTGCCGCCGCGCGACGGCGGCAGCTTCGGCGAGGAGCCCGTGTTCTAGTGGCGCGCTTGTTGAAGCCGCGCGCGTTACCGCGCGGGGGCACGATCGCGATTGCGGCGCCGGCGTTCTGGGTAGAACCCGCGCGCGTCCGCGCGATGGCGGAGCACCTACTCGCCGCGGGATTTCAGGTGACGTGGCGCGAGGATCTGTTCGCGCGAAAGGGTTACCTCGCCGGCAGCGCCGAGCGCCGCGGTGCCGAGCTGATGCAATGGGTTCGCGACGACTCGGTGCACGCCATCGTGTGCGCGCGCGGCGGCTGGGGCTGCCACCACGTAATTCCTCGACTCGACGCGCGCGCGTTCCGAGCGGCGCGCAAACCGCTCGTCGGCTTCAGCGACATCACGACGCTGCTCGGCTGGCAGCGCGAAGTCGTGGGCCTCGCGGGCGTGCACGGCCCGATGTGCGTGCGCGACGCCGGCCCGACGCCCACGGAAATGCGCGCACTGCTCGCGCTGCTCGCAGGCGAAGTGCCCGCGAAGCTGCGCGGCCAGCGCGTGGTGCGCGGCCGCGCCGAAGGCCCACTCGTCGGCGGCTCCCTCACGCTCGTCGCCGACTCGCTCGGAACGCCTTGGGAGATCGACACGCGCGGCGCGATCCTGTGCCTCGAGGAAATCGGCGAGAAGCCCTACGCGATCGATCGCCAACTCTCGCATCTCCACGCTGCGGGCAAGCTCGAAGTCGCCGCAGGCTTCGCGATCGGACACCTGATCGGCTGCGTCGACGTGAAGCGCGCGCGCCCGACCGCGCTCCAGGTCGTGCGCGAGCTCCTCGGCGCGCTCGAGAAACCGCTCGTCACCGGCTTGCGATTCGGTCACGTGAGCCCGAACTTGCCGTGGCCCGTGGGTGTGCGCGGGCGGCTCGACGGCGGGAAGGGTGAGCTCGCCGTGCTCGAGCCTGCGGTTGATTAGGCTGGAGCTGTCTCCGCTCGACCTCGAATAGACTCCGGGCATTGCCGTGATTGAGACAGCAGTCGGGCGACCTCGATGACGAACCTCCTCGGTGCATGGCGCGAGGCCGCAAGCGAAGCGCGCAGCGAGGCGGAGTCCCCGGAGCCGAGCGAAGTCAACAAGGACGGATCGACGCGCGCTGCCGGATGCCTCCCCTGAAGCCGAGTTGAGGAACTGTGAGACACGCCCAAATCCGCAAGAAACTCCAGCGCGTCGACCGCGCGCTCGACAAGGCCATCGACGCGGCCGAGATCCCCGGCGCGGTCGTGCTCGCGCGCATTCGCCGCGAGGGCGCGTTGATCGAGCACTGCTCCGTGCGTGGGCTCGCCGTCTCGCGCCCCGAGCGCATCCCGATGGCGCGCGAGACCGTCTTCGATCTCGCGTCGCTGACCAAGGTGCTCGCCACGACCACGGCGTTCATGCGCCTCGTCGAGCAGGGCGCCGTCGCACTCGACGACCCGGTCGCGAAGGTGCTGCCGCACTTCGCGGAGCGCGACAAAGAGACCGTCACGTTCCGGCACCTGCTCACGCACTCCTCGGGCTTGAAGCCGCTGCGCGATTTCTACGAGCCGCTCGTCGAGCGCGAGCGCAAGACCGGCGAGCGCATGCTGACGACGCCAGCCGCGAAGAGCTGGGTGATCGAGAGCATCTGCCGCTCCGCGCTCGTACACGGTCCGGGCGAAGCCGCGGTGTACGGCGATCTCGATTTCATCGTACTCGGCGCGGCCGTGGAGCAGCTCGTCGGAAGGCCTCTCGACCAGCACTGCGCGGAGACGATTTTCGCGCCGCTCGGCCTAACAAGCATGCGCTTCCTGCCGCTGGCGCAGCCGCTCGGCGACGACGAGCGCCGCACGATCGCCGCGACCGAGAACTGCGGGGTCCGCGAAAAAATCATCTGGGGCGAGGTTCACGACCCCAACGCTTGGACGATGGGCGGCGTCGCGGGGCACGCGGGCCTGTTCGCGAACGCCGACGACGTGCTCAGGTTCGGCCAGACGCTGATCGACGTGTGGCACGGCCGCAGCGACGCGCTCCCGCGCGCGCGGCTCGCCGAGTTCGCGACGCGGCAGAATCTGCCCGCGGGCTCGGATTGGGCGCTCGGCTGGGACACGCCCGCCGCGCAAGGCTCCTCTGCGGGTCAGTACTTCTCGCGCAACTCGATCGGGCACCTCGGCTTCACCGGCACCTCGCTCTGGGTCGACCTCGACACCGAGTGCGTCGTGGTGATGCTCACGAATCGAATCCACCTCGTGGTGAAGCGAAGCAAGTTCTCGCTGCGCGCCGAGCTCCACGACCTGATCCGCGAAGCGCTCGCGGCATAACAAGGCACGCGCCGTGCACGTCCACTTCGTCGCGATCGCTGGAACCGCGATGGGCTCGCTGGCGGGCCTGCTGAAGTCGCGCGGCCACACCGTCACCGGCTCGGACGAGGGCGTGTATCCGCCCATGAGCACGTTCCTCGAGCGGCTCGGTATTCCGGTGACGATCGGCTTCAAGCCGGAGAACGTGCTCGCGCGCCGGCCGGATCTCGTCGTGATCGGAAACGCAGTTCACAGAGACAACGTCGAGGCAAAGGCCGCGATCGACGCAGGCTTGAAATACGCCTCGCTCCCCGACGCGCTCTACGAGCACGCGATTCGTGGCAAGCACTCGGTCGTGATCTGCGGCACGCACGGCAAGACGACGACGACCAGCATGGTCGCGACACTGCTGCTCGAGGCGGGGCGCGATCCGTCGTTGTTGGTGGGCGGCATCGCCGCGAACTTCGATGGCAGCTTCCGCGACGGCGCTGGCCCCGAGTTCGTGGTCGAAGGCGACGAGTACGACACCGCCTACTTCGACAAGACGCCCAAGTTCTTGCACTACGGGCCCGAGACCGCAGTCATTACGTCGATCGAGTTCGACCACGCCGACATCTACCGCGATCTCGCCCACGTGCAGGGCGAGTTCGCGAAGCTCGTCGCGAAGCTCGGCACCAGCGGCACGTTGATCGCCGCTGCCGGCCCCGAGACGATCGACAGGGTGGCACAGGGCGCGCGCTGCAAAGTCGTGCGCTACGGCGTCGAGTGCGACGCGGACTTCGTGGCGCGGGCCCTCGAAGCGGGGCCGGAGGGCACGCGCTTCGACGTCTTCGTGCGCGGCACGAAAGCCGCGCGCGCGCTGCTCCCCGCTTGGGGCAACTTCAACGTGATGAACGCGCTCGCCGCGCTCGCCGTGTGCGATGTGCGCGGCGTGCCGGTCGCAGAATCTGCACCGCTGCTCGCGCGTTATCAGGGTGTGAAGCGCCGCCAAGAAATCCGCGGCGAAGTCGCGGGCGTCACCGTGATCGACGATTTCGGCCACCATCCGACGGCGGTGCGCGAGACGCTCGGCGGCATCGCGGCGCGCTACCCGGGCCGTCGCATCCTCGCCGTGATGGAGCCGCGCTCGAACACGAGCCGGCGCGCGGTGTTCCAGGCCGAGTACGCGCGCGCCTTCGACGGCGCCGCGCGCGCCGTGATCGCACGCGTCGCCGACGCGCCGATCTACAGCGCATTCGGCGGCAATCCCGAGCGGCTCTCCGCCGACAAGCTCGCGGCGGATCTCACGGCGCGCGGCATCCCCAGCGTCGCGTGCGACGGCGCCGATGCGATCGTCGAGCATCTCGCGAGCGTGTGCCGCGCCGGCGACGTCGTGATCACGCTCAGCAACGGCGGCTTCGGCGACATCTGGGGCAAGCTGCTCGCGCGCCTCGGCACGCGCGCGCAGCGCCCTAACACTTAGAACGAGGAGCCTCCATGAGCATCCAGCGCCTCCAGCCCGGCAAGCGCCTCTCGCAGGGCGCCGTCCACGGCGGCCTCGTCTACAGCGCGGGCATCGTCGCCGACGACCCCGTGCCCGACGCGAAGAAGCAGACCGCGCAGATCCTCGCGCAGATCGATCGCTTGCTCGAGGAAGCCGGCAGCGACAAGAGCAAGATTCTCACCGCCACGATCTGGCTGAGCGACATCCGCTACTACGCCGGTATGAACGAGGCGTGGGACCCGTGGGTCGTGCACGGCAACACGCCCGCGCGCGCCTGTGTCGAGGCAAAGCTCGCGGCGCCGCAGTACTGGGTGGAGATTCGGGTAGTGGCGGCACGCTGAGCGCGCGCGCTCATCCCTCGGCACCGAACCCCAACACCCGCCGCCCAGCCCCGATCGCTCGCGCGTTCGCGATCGCCTCGCGCACGAACGCGCGCGCTGTCTCCACCGCCGCGGGCAGCGCGTC
>JANNKN010000684.1:0-1127 GCA_031396315.1 Deltaproteobacteria bacterium | reverse complement strand
GTGTGGGCGCTCTGGGCCTGGGGGTTGGGGGCGCCCCACCTCGGGGGGGGGGTTTGGATCCGCGGCCCGCCGCCCACGGCACCGCCCGATCGCATCGAAACCGACGCGTGGCTGCGCACCGGCTTCGCGCTACCCGATTGGCCCTTACCGTGGATCACGTTCACGCTGCGCTGGGAGGAGCCGCTGGGCGTCGCGTGCCGTCTGCTGCCGCGCGTCGGCGGCGGCGCGTGGCTCGAGGAGATTCGCGCGTCGCGCCGCGCCGAAGCCGAGCGCATCGCGCGCGTGATCGAAGTGCGCGACGTGTTCGGTCTCACGCGCGTGCGCATTCGAGACACGCGGCCCGCGCGCCTCTGGATTCTTCCGAACCCCCACCGGCTGCTGAACGCGCAGGTCGTCGTCACGCGCGCGGGCGGCGATGGCGTCGCACATCCTGCCGGCTCGCCGGATGGAGATCGCGCCGACATCCGACGCTACGCGCCCGGCGACTCCGCGCGCGACGTACTCTGGAAGACCTTCGCGCGCACGGGGCTCCTGATGGTGCGCAAGCCCGAGCGTTCGCTCGAGCCCGCGCGGCAAGTGAGTGCCTACCTAATGGCCGACCCGCGCGACGAGGCGGCGGCCGCGGCGGCGCGGCGTGCGCTCGAGAGCGGCGCGCTCGGTGAGGGTTGGCGCTTCGGCGCGGACGGTGCGCGCGCGGTGGCGCGCACGCTCGGGGACGCGCTGCACGCGGTGGTCGAATCCGGTACCGCCGCCGGGCCGACGCAGCTCGGAGCTTTCCTCGACGGCGCTGCGAGTGCGGACCCGTGCATCGTGTTCGCCCCGGCCCACGCAGGCCCATGGTGCGCGGATGCGCTGCGCATCGCCGAGCGGCACGGACCCCGGCTCTCGTTCGTGTTGGGCGCCGACGGCGTAGCGCGCAGCCAGAAGCACTCGCCGCTCGAGGCGCTGCTGCTGACGCGCGAACGCAGCGACGCGGTCGAGGAGCGCGCACTGCGCAAGCTCGCCGCACAGCTCGCGGCCCACGGCGGCGCCGTGCGCTTGCTCGACCGCGCGACGGGTGCGGCGCTCGATGCGCAGGGCGGGGTGCTCGCGTGAGCGCGGCGAGTGCATTCGGCGGCGCCCGCGTG
>JANNKN010000668.1:0-2115 GCA_031396315.1 Deltaproteobacteria bacterium | reverse complement strand
CGTTGAACGAGAACAACACGAGGATCGCGATCGGCAAGTAGAAAAAGATCAGGATCAGCACCGTCCAGCCGGCGAACAGGCGGCGTACGATGTTCATCGCGGTTCGCCGAATTCGTTACGAGCCATACACGCTCACTGCAGCCTCGAACGTGCCGAGGTGGACGTCGACGATTTTCTTGATGTCGCGCGTGTAGCCGCCTGCGAGCACCCACGCGGTGGGAATGCGCTCGCGCTTGGTAAAGGCGAAGACCGCGAGATCGCGCTCGCGCAGGTCGGCGTGATCGAGGTTGAGCGGCGAGTACGGATCCTCGCGGTAAGGATCGGCGCCGGCCTGATACAGCAAAAGGTCCGGGCGACCCCACGCGAGGATCGCCTGCATGCCGCGCGCGAGCGCATCGAGCATCTCGGCGCGCCCGCTGCCATTCGCGAGCGCGAACGAGACGTGATTCGGGCCGTCGCTGTGCCGGCGATGCTCGACGTCTCGGTACGCCTTGTTGTGCCAATAATCATTGCCGTAGATCGAGCAGTTGAACAGCCACGGCCGGCCCGCGCACATCGAAGCGGTGCCGTTGCCGTAGTGCAGAGCGAGATCGAGCACGGCCACGGTCTTCACGCGCCCGGCCACCCGCAAGGCTTCGGCGGTGACGACGAGCCCGTTGAAGGTGCAGAAGCCCTCGCCGTGATCGGCGTGCGAGTGATGGAAGCCGCTCGCGACCGCCGCGGCGACGCCGCCCTCGAGCGCGCGCTCCGCCGCCGCGAGCGCGCCGCCGTTCGTGAGTAGCACCGACGGCCAGAGTGCTGGCGACCACGGGAACTTCTGCGATTCCGCGAGATCCCGCGGCGCACCCGTGCGCACTGCCTCGATGTACGCCTCGGTGTGTACGCGCCGGAGCGCGGAGACGTCGATTGGCGGCGGCGCCTCGACGCGCACCCCCGGCCAGCCGGTGAGCGCGTCCGCGACGAGCTGGAACTTCCGCATCGGCATCACGTGCTCGCCGATGTCCGCCGCGAAGCCGGGGTGGTGGTACACGGGAATCACGCCGCGCAGCGTGGCCCAGAATGCGGCGTGGAGTAAAGAGAGAAACGCAACCGCGAGCGGGTCACCCCGAGTCTCTTCACGCCCCGAGCGGCGGGATCAGGCGAAAGTGCGCGCATCGGCGCGTCCACTCCGCGGCCGAGCGCTGAAGCGGCCCGAGCGCGATCTCCGGTACGTGGGCGGCATAGACTGCGTAGATCGATTCGACGATCGCAGCGAGCTCGGATGCGGGCAGCTCGCGCTCGTCCTCGCGGCCGACGCGGCGCACGACGAGCTCGAGTGGAATCGGTGTAGGCGTCGCGCCCGCGAGCGCTTCGACGGGCCGAAAATCCGGCTGCGCGTACGGCGCCAGCGCGGGATCGACTTTGAGAAAGCCGGCGCGCTCATACGAGCGCAGGCGCGGCCGGCGCTCGGGATGCTCGGGCGTGAGCGGCTCCACCACCGCGACCAGCACTTTCGGCGTCTCGGGGGCGCAGCCCGCGACTGCCGCGCAGCGCCGACCCGCCGCGAGCGGAAGCGCGCGCAACCACGCCGCGAGCCCGCTGCCGCGATGCGCGGGCTCGATCAGCGCGTGAGAGAGATGCACGACGACGGGCCCAGGCGCGGGCGCGCCGCTCGCATCCACGCGCACGACGGCGGTGTGATCGCGCACCGCGCGCAGCTCCTCGTCGTGCCACAGCAGCAACAGCTCGTACGCAAGGTGCGCGCGGCCGACGGGGCGCGCGGGGTTCCAAGCGAGCCGCTCGGCGATCACGAAGCGCCGCTCCATCTCGCCGCGCGCGCCGAACTCAGCCCACAGGCGTTCGTACCCGAGCGCGAAGCCCGGGTCGTCCACACCCGCGACGCGCTGCACGCGCACCCCGTTCCAATTCCGCGACGCGGCGCCGCGGTCGCCGGGAGCGAGATCTTCAGACCGCAGCGCAGAGTCCATGCGCGCCGCGTCGTACCGGCTCGCACACAACAGGGCAAGCGCCAGTCAAACCAACGAAGTCGAGAGCGCCTCAACGGCGCTCTCGACTTCGCTTCCCCCAACCCCCCCCCACGACACCGCGCGCCCACGTTCCACCGCGCCACGCCGG
>JANNKN010000611.1:0-3634 GCA_031396315.1 Deltaproteobacteria bacterium | reverse complement strand
ACCGGGGAGGATTTGGACCTCGCGCTCGCAGTCCGCCGGGGTGCTTCCCGAGCAACCGCCCCGTGCCGCTACGGAATCGCGACTTCCTTCAAGAGGTCCAAATTATCCAAGGCCCGACCCGCGCCGTAGACGACCGCTGTGAACGGATCTTCGCTGCGCAGGATCGGGAGCTTCGTCTCCTGGCGCAGAACGGTGTCGAGGTCCTTCAGCATCGAGCCGCCGCCGACGAGCATGATGCCGCGATCGACGATGTCGGCGGCGAGCTCCGGAGGCGTGCGCTCGAGCGTCAGATGCACGCATTCGACGATCTGCGCGAGCGGCTCCTGCAGCGCCTCGCGGATCTCCTCGCTGGTGGTGACGACGACTTTCGGAATACCGGCGACGAGGTCGCGGCCCTTGATCTCCATCGTCTCGGTCTTTGCGGTCGGTGAGGCGGTGCCGATCGCCATCTTCACGGCCTCGGCGGTGCGCTCGCCAATCAGCATGTTGTACTTGCGCTTCACGTAATTGATCACGGCCTCGTCCATCGCGTCGCCGCCGCAGCGGATCGAGCGCGAGCAGACGATGCCCGAGAGCGAGATCACGGCAACGTCGGTCGTGCCGCCGCCGATGTCGACGACCATGTTTCCCGTGGGTGCGGTGACGTCGAGGCCGGCGCCGATCGCCGCGGCCATCGGCTCCTCGATCAAGAAGACTTCGCGCGCGCCGGCCGACATCGCGGATTCGCGCACCGCGCGCTTCTCGACGCTCGTGATGCAGGGCGGCACGCAAATCACGATGCGCGGGCGAGCGATGCGCCGCTTGTTATTGGCGCGGCCGATGAAGTAGCGCAGCATCGCCTCGGTGATCTCGAAGTCCGCGATCACGCCGTCTTTGATCGGACGTACCGCGCGGATCGAGCCGGGCGTGCGGCCGAGCATTTCCTTCGCCTCGTGTCCCACGGCGAGCACTTTGTCGCCGCGGCCGCTCGGATCCGACGTCACCGCGACGACCGACGGCTCGGAGCAGATCAGCCCCTTGCCCTTCGCGTACACGAGCGTGTTTGCCGTGCCGAGATCGATCGCGAGGTCGTTGGAGAGCCAGCCCATCAGCGAGTCGAACATGAAATCCTCTCGGAGTGAGGGCGCACAGCGCCGGTCTCACTCCGTATCGGCGGAGTGCGCGAGGAATTGAGTGCGGCCTGCACACTCAGCGCAACGTTTCTGCCGGTCATGTCGCCCGCCCGGCGCCGCAGCCCGGGTGCGCGCACGGCCTGCCGGTGGCCTGCGCACGCACGACGCCCGCTACCGCGCCCTCGAAGCCACGATCGAGAGGCCGTCGACGCTCGGCCCGACCGGCTGACGAACCATCTCAACGGCGCGGTCGCGCTCGATCCGCACGCTCCAGCGCCACGAATCGACCCGTGCAAGCGAAGCGCGCAGCGGAGGCGCCGTCCTCGGCGCCGAAGCGAAGTAAACCGGGAGAAAAAGCGAACTTGCCTGCGCGCTCTCAGCTCTGAATCACGAGTTTAGAAAGACTCGTTTTTCGCAGGTTCGTCTTCTGAATCGTGCGCACCAACTCGGCCACCTTCTCGGTATCGGTCTCGAACGGGTTGTTGCAGATCACGCGCACGTTGAGCAGGTTGCCGAGGCGAATGTTCGACCAGTCGAGGTCGTACTGGATGCCGTTCTGGCGCGCGAGCTTGATGAACTCGCCACGCATCTTGGCGCGCGTGTCGTGCGGCGGCTCGGTCTTCGCCTTGTCGACTTCTTCGTCCGTCAGGAGCCGCTCCACCGCGCCCTTGCGTTCGAGCAGGTAGTAGAGACCGCGGCTCCTGCGCAGGTCGTGGTACTGCAGATCGAGCATGAACACGCGCGGGTCGCTCCAGCGCGAATCGTGGCCTCGGATCCAGTTCTCGATCAGGCGCCGCTTGATCACCCAGTCGATCTGTCGGTCGAGCTTGTCGGGATCCGAGTCGAGGCTGTCGAGCACGTACTGCCACATCACGACGGACTGCTTCAGCTCGTCGGAGACCGGATATTGCTCGACGTATTTCTGCGCCATCTCGCAGTATTCACGCTGGATCTCGATCGGCGAATACTCGCGCCCGTTGTCGAGACGCAGCTTGCGCTTGCAGGTCGTGTCGTACGAGATGTCCTTGATGGCCTTCACCGGATTCCGGAGCGTGAAATCCTTGTTGATGTAGTTGTCCTCGATCATCTGGAGCACGACGGCGCAGGTGCCGATCTTCAGGAAGTTCGTGTACTCCGACATGTTCGAGTCGCCGACGATCACATGGAGTCGGCGGAACTTCTCACGGTCGGCGTGCGGCTCGTCGCGCGTGTTGATGATCGAGCGGTCGTTGGTCGTGGTGCCGCTGATCTTCTGATAGATGTGCTGCGCGCGCTGGCTGACGCAGTAGTGCACGCCTTCCTGCGTTTGGAACACCTTGCCCGCGCCGGCGTAGATTTGCCGCGTCACGAGGAACGGGATCAGCTGCTCGGCGAGGTAGTAGAAATCCACGTCGCGGTCGACGAGGTAGTTCTCGTGGCAGCCGTAGCTGTTGCCGACGAAGTCCGTGTTGTTCTTGAAGATCGAGAGCTTCCCCGCGATGCGCTCTTCGCGGATCTTCTCTTCGGCGTACTCCTGCAGATCTTCGAGGATGCGTTCGCCTGCTTTGTCGTAGACGATCAGCTGGCGTGGCGACGCGCACTCGGGCGTCGCGTACTCGGGATGGCAGCCGGTGTCCTGATAAAAGCGCGCGCCATTCTCGAGGAACACGTTGAGGAAGTGCTCAGTGGTGATCAGCTTCTCGAAGAGGAAGCGGATCGCCTTCTCGACCGGGAGCGTCTTCCGCCCTTCGGGCGTAAAGATGATCCCGTACTCGGTCTCGACGCCGTAGATGCGCTTTTGCACAGCCCCTCGCCCCGGATTCGGCGAATGTACCCGCGGATTATCGGCCCATCACCCAAGCGACTTGCAGGAGATCGCGGACGGAGCTGCCGCGGCCCCGTGGGGCTGCGCAGCGGCCGTGGCGACTTCTCAGGCCAGCAGCTGCTGAATGTCGTTCGCAGCGAGCCTGCGGAACTTACGACCCGTGCGCGTGCGATCGAGCAGCGCAACCTCGAGTTGCCGCGCGGCGAGATCTGGGTTGCCATTCTCCGCGCGGTTCAGTGCGTCGCGGCCGAGCTTCAGCGCGCCGCCCAGCGAGAGCCCGGCGCGGTAGTGCGACGACATGTGGCTCTGCAGGTTGTCGACGCTGCCACCGATCACGATGAAACCCTCTTGATCCTGGATCGTGCCGTCGAACCCAATCTTGTACAGCGCGTTTTTCTCATGGCCCGCGAGGTTCTCGTCGCCGACTTCCGCGACCACGATCTCGACCTCGAACGGCTTGGGCGAACGCGTGAACTCCTCGCCTAACACCTGCGAGTAGACATTGGCGAGCGCCTTGCCGCGCACGTCGTCGCGGCTGAAGCGGTAGCCCTCCACGTCGGCCCACTGGATGCCCATCTTCCGCAGGCGATCGAACTCGCTGAATTTTCCGACGCCTGCGAATGCGACGCGGTCGTAGATCTCGCCGACCTTCTGCAGCTTCAGCGGGTTCTCGGCGACCATCAGCACGCCGCCCTCGAACTCGAGCGTCACGATCGAC
>JANNKN010000536.1:0-2065 GCA_031396315.1 Deltaproteobacteria bacterium | reverse complement strand
GCCGATCTCGCGCACGGTGCGCCTCCACCAGACATGGAAGCGCACGGGCCGGGAATGGAAGGTGACCGTCGAGCTCGGGCCGATGCGTGAAGCGCTCGGACTGGCGGCGAAGTGAGCTCCGGCGCGCGCGCGCGCATCCTGGTCGTCGACGATGTCCCCCTCTTCCGCGAGGTCGAGGCGCTGTATCTCGCGCGGCTCGGCGACGTCCGTTCCGCGAGCACTGCGGCCGAGGCGCGCGAGCTGCTCACGCGCGAATCCTTCGACGTCGCGGTGGTGGATCTCCACCTGCCGGACGAACCGGGCGACGTGCTCTGCCGCGAGTACTCCGTTGCGCGCAGCGAGCAGCGCCACACGCGCTTCGTGTTGGTGACGCGCGGCGACGCAAGTGACCACGCGCGCGCAGTCGCCGCTGGCGCTGCGGACGTACTCGCAAAGCCGCTCGCGCGCGCGGACCTGATCGGAGCCGTCACGCGCCTGATCGGCGAGCTGCGTGGCCTGCCGCGCGCCGCGCTGCGCGAGCCCGTCCACTTCTGGGCGAAGGACCGCGTCAGCACGGGCACGGTGCAGAACGTTTCGCGCGGGGGTGCGTTCGTCGCTGCGGGCTGGCTGCCGCGCGAAGGCACCGACGTCGTGGTCGAGTTCGCGCTGCCCGGCGAGGCCGCAGCGATCGCAGCGCCTGCGCGAGTCGTGTGGCGCAAGCATGATGCCGAGAACGGCGGCTTCGGCGTGCGCTTCGTCGCGCTCGATGGCCGCTCGCAGCGCTCACTCGCGAAGTACATCGACGAGCACACGCCCACCGCACTCCGCCCGGTCGCACCGTAGAGTTCGCGCGCTGCGCCGTCCGCAGCGTGCGCGTTACTCCTCGCCGATAAACTCCTCGATGTCGCTCCAGTTCGCATCGCTGTGATTCGTATGCGGGCGCATCACCGACAGCACGCGATCGCCTTGGCGCACCACGTAAACGTGAGTGGTCGTGTCGCCATCGCGCACGCGATGCTCTTCGACGATGATCGGCTCGTCGCTCGCGCGCACCCCTTCGGGCAGCGCCATCGAGAGCTTGCGACTCACACGCACTTCGCCGACCGCGCCTTGCGGCGGCTGGGGCGCGGCCGCCATCTGCTCGGCCTCGACCTCGGCATTCAGCACGCGCATGCGCGCGATGTGCGCGTCGAGGCGCTCCGTGTACGTCTTGCTCTCCGCCGCAGCCGCCGGCGTGTAGCGCTTGTAGCTCGCGAGGTTCGACGTCTTCACGACCACCGCGCTCTCGCGATACGTCTCGGGAATCCGCTTCGGATCGTCGCTGAACGAGACGACTCCGTCGGCATTCGTCCAGCGCCAGAGCGTCCCAGCGCTGCCGGCGCTCGCGAGCGCGACCGTGAGACCCAAGCAACTCAGCATGAACCGCATCCGCATTGGGCAGACCTCCGCTCTCTGGAAGTGGCGCGCGGCGCCTCGGGGTTGCAGCCGTTCTTGCGAATGCGAAAGGCAACGCGCGCGCAGCGAGCGTCACACGCGCGAGCGAGCACGCGCGGTTGACGCCCCAACTGCACCCCCCTACTGTGCGCGGCCCTTGTTGCGGGGTGGAGCAGTCTGGTAGCTCGGCGGGCTCATAACCCGCAGGTCGCAGGTTCGAATCCTGCCCCCGCTACCACCCTTAACCGGCGGTCCTCCTCGGGGCCGCCGGTTTTGACTTCCAGCGCCCTCTTTTGATCTGAGTACCGCTCCCCCCCGGTTCAGTCGTCGGCGTCCCAATCCAAGCGCGCGGCACGCACCTCCCAACTCGGGAGGTCATCCTCAGAGTTTACAAAGACGAAGCGGCGCAAGGGAGACGAGCAACGCCGTTCTGTTAGGGAATACAGGACCATTCCGATTGGGCTGGTAGGCTGGCAATACTCGACGCCCGAGAATCTGAGCGAGATCTGCGCGCCGTCCTCGGCGAGGCATTCAACCACGAGGCAAGCACTATCGCGTTGCACACTGACTATCTCGGAATCGTGCAGGCCCGCGGGTCCGACGTATCCCAGGAACTCGCTCTCCGGCATCGCCAACTTCCGCTTTCTTGAGG
>JANNKN010000508.1:0-5579 GCA_031396315.1 Deltaproteobacteria bacterium | reverse complement strand
CGACCGTGATCGGCACGAATCCCTGAGAACCGAGTTCCTCGTACAGCGCCTGCCACACGGGCAGGTCCTCGCGGCAGCCTCACCAGCTCGAGTAGGCGATCAGCAGCACCTTCTTGCCGCGATACGCGGAGAGCGTGTGCTTTCGCCCTGAGAAATCGGGCAGCGTGAAGTCCGGTGCCTCGAGGCCGCGCAGCGCCGCGAGACGATCGTCCAGCGCAACGCCGAGCGCGCCCGCGCGCTCCGAGACGTCGAGTGCGAGCGGACGGCCCGTGATGCGAGCCAGCTCCGCGAGATCGAGCGAATCGCCCGCAACCAACGCGGCGCGGTCGCGCACCGGGAAGCAGGTGTCGCCTTGGCACAAGCCCTCGGGCTTGAGCTCGAAGCCGAATGCACTTCTCAGGGACGCAGCGGAGGCGCGAACGCGATCCCCGGCGACATCCACCGCGAGCGCGTGTGCGTGCCCCGCCTCGAGGAGTGTGAACGTGCTGCTCATTCGGCCGGCTCCCGTGCGATGCGCGGCACATTACGTCTCCGTGCGCGCGGGCGTCAGGGCCATCCGCCGCGAGCGCGTTCCGCCTATGGTGCACAGCGATGGCACCTGGCGCGCCTTTCCACGGTTGGCGAATCGTCGCGCTCGGAGCCGCTTTGACTTGGCTCGGACCGGGCTTGCTCGAGTGCTACGGGTTCCTCGCAAAGCCGCTCGGCACGGAGTTCGGTCTCTCGGGTGAGGCATTCGGCGCGGGCATGGCGGCTTTCATCCTGCCGCTCGTCATTGCGGGCCCCGCGATCGGCTGGCTGCTCGACCGCGGGCCGCTCCGCCCCGTGTTGTTGGGCGCGATCGCGCTGGCGGTGCTGGGCCTCGTGCTCACCGCGCGCGCGCAGAACGTGCCCAGCCTCGCGCTCGGCGCCGCGATCGCAGCGCTCGGCATCGGCGCCTACGGACAGTTCGGGCCGAACGTGATGGTCGCGAGCTGGTTCGTGCGTTTGCGCAGCCGCGCGCTCGCGGCCGCGAGCCTCGGCACGAGCTGCGCGGGCGTGACGATCCCGCTGCTCACGCCCGTATTGATCGCGCACTTCGGTTGGCGCGGCGCGCTGCTCGCGTTCGCTGCGGCAGTGCTGCTGCTGTTGGGTCCGGCCGTCGTATGGCTCGCGGTGAAGCACCCCAGCGAGCTCGGCCAGACCGAGGATGGCGATGCTCCGCCGGCGGCCGAGCTCGATCGGACCGCGCCCTCGACGAGCGCACCCGACGCACTCGCTGACGTGCTGCGCGACCGCACCTTCTGGCTGCTCGGCGGCTCGCTCGCCCTCGCGACCGGCGCGGCGCTCGGCGGCATTCACCTCGTGCACCACATGCAGAACGCCGGCCTGAGCGCGACACAAGCGGGCGCCGTCGCCGCGACGATGTCGGCTGGCGCGCTGCTCGGGCGCATGGGCACGGGCTGGCTCCTCGACCGCTTTCCGAAGCAGCGCGTCGCTTCGGTGATCTTCGCGCTCGCGGGCTTGGGTTGGCTCGGCGTCGCGAATGCGCGCGACCTCACGGAGTTCCTCGCGCTCGCGTTACCGGTCGGCCTTGCCGCCGGCGGCTTCGGAGTCTCGGGCCCCGTGCTCCAAGCATCGTGTTTCGGCCCCCGAATACTCGGGCGCGTGATGGGCCTGCACGGCGTGCTCGGCCTCCCGGCGCTGCTCGCTGCGCCCGTGCTCGTGGGGCGTTCGGGCGACGCGCTCGGCGGCTTCACGTCGGCGTTCAGCGCGCTCGGCGCGCTGATGTGCACGGCCGCGGCGGCGATGCTGTTCGTCCGCACGTCGCGCGCAATTGGCACCTCACCTGCCACTACCGCGTGATAGCGTGCGCGCCCGCTGGCGGGGGCGGGGAGCGGAGCGGTGCACATGAAGTTGCGGCGGGCGCGACATGGGGCGGCCCTGCGGGCCTTGCTCGTCGCGAGCGTTCTCGCCCCGCACGGCTTCGCCGCGCGCGCCGAAGCGCCTCCCGACGCCGCCCACCCGGTGCTCGCGCGCACCGACGTCGAGGTGGAGGAGATCGTCGTCACGATTTCGAAGCGCGACGAATTACTTCGGGAGATTCCCGCCGCAGTGAGCGCGTTCGACGCGTCGGCGATTCGGGATGCGAACGTCCAGAGCTTCGCCGACCTCGCGACACTCGTGCCCAACGTCACGGTCAAGGGCGGCGCGAACGACGCGCTCTCGATCCGAGGCATCTCGCAGTCGTTCACGTCGCAATCCCCGGTCGCGCTGCACGTGAATGGCGTATTCAAGCTCAATAACAGCTCGCTCCAGACCGGCCTCTACGACCTCGGCGCGATCGAGCTCGCGCGCGGCCCGGCGGGCACCGTCTACGGGCGCAACGCGACCGCCGGCGCGCTCGACCTGATTTGGGCGGAGCCCATCGCAGCATGGCAGGCGAAAGCGGAGCTCACCGCGAGCAACTTCGACGCCTACGAGGCGCGCGGCGTCCTGAACGTTCCGTTCTTCGGCGAGGGCGACGAGCGCCTGACCGGCCGCTTCGTGCTCCAGCGCTTCGCGACGGACACGAGCCTGCACAACCTCGAGGTGAAACGCGGCGACGGCAGCGTGAGCATCTACGCGGGCCGCGGCACGCTGCGCTCGGCGCTCGGCGAGCGCACGACGCTCGTCGCGCACGGCCAGTACAACAAGCGCCACGGTTCCCCGGTGTACGGCAAGCCGCTGCTCGATGCCTTCCCGGTCGGGCACCTGACGACCGGGCCGTTCGGCACCGTGCGCGCGGACCCTTATCAGGGAATGGAGTCCTTCCTCGGCGACGTGACGAATGCAGTGCTCACGCCGACCACGCCGGAGGCGCAGCAGTTGCGCGCGCTGTCGCGTTTGCAGTGCGGCACCCCGTGCCCGCTCCCGGCCCTTACCGCATCGATCCGGTCGGTCGTGTCCACGATCTTCAACCTCGATCCCGCGCGGCAAGGCGTGAGCGCGCTGCCGATCGAAGGCAGCGCGAAGCGCGTGCGCAGCGGCATCCTCGATCGCGCGCATCCGAAGGGCGAAGTCTTCGGCGGCGACCTTCAGCTCGAGCACGCACTGCCCGAGCTGCCGGGCGTCGGCCCCGTGACGCTGCACGCGCTGGTCGGCTGGGAGAGCGAGCGAACCACCCAGCTCGCGGACGTGGACGGAAGCGAGCTCGCGATCCTCGACGACCTCCAGCAGTACAGCTGGAAGATCTGGACCGGCGAGGCGCGCCTCGTCTCGAATGGCGACGGCGCCTTCGACTGGATCGCGGGCGTGTTCGTGTTCGACGCGGCGCACGACAATCGCGCGGCGACGGGCACCGCGTTCGGCGACATCCGCACGCGCCAGAAACGCCAAGAGAGCGGCTACGCGCCGTTCGCGCAGCTCACGCTGCGCCCGCTCGAGCTGTTATGGAGTGAGCCCGCCCTCGAGCTCGAGCTGTTCGGCGGCGTGCGCTTCAACGTCGACCACTACGACCGCGACCAGACGAACTTCGACACGCCCAACGGCTGTACGCCGCCATTCTGCGTGCGCGAGCTGCGCACGCTCGATGCGCTCGAGAAATTCAGCGAGACGACCTACGAAGCGGGCGCGCGCTGGTTCGCGAGTGACGCGCACATGCTCTACGCGAAGTTCGCGCATGGCTACAAGGGCGGCATCGTCGAGCTGATCGCCCAGGACGGCACCGTCAACGACGTGTCGCCGGAGCTGATCGACGCGTGGGAGCTCGGCTGGAAGAGCGGCTGGCGGGACGGCAAGGTGCAGACGGCGCTGACTTTCTTTCACTACGACTACACCGATCTCCAAGTGCCGCAGCTGATCCAGGGCCAAGTGCTCACCAGCAACGCGGCTGCGGCGACGATCTGGGGACTCGAGGCAGAGCTGCGCTGGCAGCCCGCGCCGTTCACGTCGATCGCCCTGTCGCTGAGCCACCTCGACGCGAGCTTCGATCATTTCTGCGCCGACGACGCGTTTCAAGACACGGCAGCCGACGCGCCGGGCTGCCCGCGCGATCCGACGGCGCCGGCGCTCGACGGCTTCAACGGCCTCATCGATCTCTCCGGCAATCGCCTCGAGGATTCGCCAAAGTGGAAGGCGTCGGCGATTGCGCGGCACAGCTTCCCGCTCGGCGCTCGCGGCTCCTTGACGCCGATCGCGGAGTTCAGCTGGACGAGTACTTATTATCGCCGCCCGTTCAACGTGTTTCCTGATGGCGTGAACGACTACCACCGCACGGACTTGCGGCTGGTGTGGGCGGACCACTCGAAACGCTTCCGCGTCGAGGCGTTCGTGCAGAACCTCGAGGACGAGGCGGTCTATGGGCGCATCATCGTCGGGCCGGAGTTCACCGCGGGCATGCCGGTCGGGATCACGCCGCTGCAGCCGCGCACGTACGGGCTTCGCGTCGGCTACGAATTTGGGGCGGAGTAGCGGGCGCGACGCCGCGACACCCACCGCATCCCCGGTATGGTGGTGCGCTCCCGCCCTCCGAGGCCCGTTTGCTCCCCCTGCGCTCGCTCCCGCCCCTCGCACTCTTCGTCGTGCTCGGCTGCGCAACTCCCGCGCCGCCGTCCGAGGCATTCGTGCTCGCGCCCATCTCTCAGGCCGAGCGCGAAATGCAGACGCGCGTGTTCGCCACCGAGGACGAGCGCGCCGTGCTCGCCGCCTGCATCGCCGTGCTCCAGCGCCACGGCTTCGCGGCAGAAGATCAAGATCACGCGCTCGGCGTGATCGTCGCATTCAAGGACACCGAGGGCGGCGGCCAGCGCACGCGCCTACGCGCTTCGATCGCCTCACGCCCCGCCGGTGAGTTCGGCCTCGAGACACAGCTGCGCATCACCTTCCAGCGCCTCGCCTGGAACGCACGCGGCCGCGAGATCCTGCGGCAGGCCGTGCGCGAGCCCGGCGAGTACGACGGATTCTTCGAGCAGCTCGCGCAGACACTCGCGCTGCCAGGAGCAAGCAAAGAGTGAGGTCACAAACGCGCTGGCCTCGCACGGCCGCGCTCGCACTCGCCCTCGCCCTCGTCGCCTCCCAGGCCTCCCGGGCATCCGACGCACCCGAAGTCGCGCCCCCTCCAACGCGCGAGTTCGCCCCCACCGACCTCAACGATGCCCGCCGCGCCGCGATCGCAACCATCCAAGATCTCGGCTTCGCGCTCGAATCCGTCGACGCCGACACCGGCGACATCACCGCTTCCCGTCTAGACACCCACCCGCTCCGAATCTCGATCACGATCTCCCAAAGCACCGACGCCTCCATAAGCGCCACGGTCAAAACCTTCTACGCCGACCTCCCGATCCAAGACCCCCGCGTCGCCGACGCATTCTTCAGCGCCTACGCCGATGCTCTGGCTCCTCCAGTCGATTTCTAGAGCGCCTCTCCTCTCCCCTTCCGCCAGCCGCGCAAAGCGCGCTGGCTCCAACAACCACGCCCCCGCCGCGAGCACAAACCCCGCCGCCGCCCCCACCTACGCACGCGGCGGAGGCGTGGTTGTTGGAGCCAGCGCGCTTTGCGCGGCTGGCGGAAGGGGAGAGGAGAGGCGCTCTAGAAATCGACTGGAGGAGCCAGAGCATCGGCGT
>JANNKN010000468.1:0-4879 GCA_031396315.1 Deltaproteobacteria bacterium | reverse complement strand
GACTACTTCTTGGCAGGCGCCTCCCACCCGAGAATCGCCTTGGTCTCGAGGAACTCCTCGAGTCCCTCGACGCCCCACTCGCGCCCGTTGCCCGACTGCTTGTAGCCACCAAACGGCGAGTTCATGTCCATCTGCGCGCCGTTCAGGTGCACGTTGCCTGTGCGCAGCCGCGAAGCCACGCGTCGCGCGCGCTCGAGGCTGCCGGACTGCACGTAGCCCGAGAGGCCGTACACGGTGTCGTTCGCGATGCGAATCGCGTCCTCCTCATCCTTGTACGGCAGGATCGCCAGCACCGGTCCGAAGATCTCGTCCCGCGCGATCGTCATGTCGTTGCGCACACCGCCGAACACGGTCGGCTTCACGTAACAACCCTTGGTCAGCCCGTCCGGTCGGCCCGTGCCACCCGCAACGAGCGTCGCGCCCTCGTCGATGCCCTTCTGGATCAGGCCTTGGATCTTCTTGAACTGCATCGCACTCGCGACCGGGCCGATCACCGTGCCCTCCGCGAACGGATCGCCCACCTTGATCGTGGCTGCGGTCTCCGCTGCGACTCGGCAGGCCTCGTCGTGGCGGCTCGCCGGCACCAGCATGCGCGTCGGCGCGTTGCAGGACTGCCCGCTGTTCATGAAGCACGCGCGCACGCCGGCTGCGACCGAAGCCGCGATGTCCGCGTCGTCGAGGAGGATGTTCGCGGACTTGCCGCCGAGCTCCTGCGACACGCGCTTCACCGTGTTGGCGGCATTCTTCGCCACAGAGATGCCCGCACGGGTCGAGCCCGTGAACGACACCATGTCGACGCCCGGGTGCGACGAGAGCGCCTCGCCGACGGTCGGGCCGTCGCCGTTCACGAGGTTGAACACGCCCGGCGGAACGCCGGCATCGTTCAGGATCTCGGCGAAGATGATCGCGTTCAGCGGCGCGATCTCCGTCGGCTTCAGCACGATCGTGCAGCCGGCCGCGAGCGCCGGCGCGACCTTGCAGGCGATTTGATTGATCGGCCAGTTCCACGGCGTGATCATCGCGACGACGCCGACCGGCTCCTTCGCGATCAGCGACGTGCCGCGCTTCTCCTCGAACTCGAACGTTTCGAGCAGACCGATCGCGGTGGCGAAGTGGCCGAGGCCGGTTGCGGCCTGGGCGGCCTTCGAGAGCCAGATCGGCGCCCCCATTTCTTTGGAGATCGTGGTGGCGAGCTCGTCGTAGCGCTTCTGATACGAGGTGACGATTCGCTTCAGCATGTCGAGGCGCTCTTCGCGCGTCGTGCGCGAGTAGGTCTCGAATGCGCGCCGCGCCGCGTTCACCGCGAGATCGACATCCTTCGCGCCACCGAGCGCAATCTGCGCGATCGGCTCGTCGGTCGCCGGGTTCATCACCTCGAGCATCTTCGGCTCGGACGAATCGACCCAGCGGCCGTCGATGTAGTGCTGGAGAAACTTCTGCATTGAGGGGTCCTCGCTTGCGGCTCCGGGCCGCGTTATTCCAGTGGGAACATAACGCAGGAGGGGCGCTGGCTGCGGAGCCCCGGCTCAGCGCAGCTCGACGGCGTCCCCGACGCGCACATCCCCCGCGCTCGCGATCTTGGCGTAGGCGCCGACGTTCTGATCGGCCTCCTTCACGACGGTGCGCATCAGGCCCACGTCGCGGGGAATCGCGCCGAAGCCGTGTGTGATCATCACGCAGCGCGGGCAGGGGCCGAGCACGTCGAGCACGGCGCCGCCGACGCGTAGCTGCTTCCCGCCCCAGGCGTGCTCGGGGAAGCCCTCGCTCTCGGTCGCGATCACGAGGTTCGGCCTGAAGCGCCGCACATCGATTACGGAGCTTGGTGCGATCACGCGCAGCTTCCGCAGCGTTGCTTCGCTCAAGATCAGCAGCGGATACGCGTCGAAGTAGGTGCCCGGCGGCGACTCGAACTCCATCAGCTCGGGCGGGAACTGCGCGAAATTCGGCAGCGGCTCATCCGGCGTGCGGCCGAACATCGCGCGCAGCTCGGTGATGGCATCCGCATGATCCGGCGCGCCGCGCCGGTAGTGATCGAGCGCGCTCGCAGGGAGCAGCGGCCAGAGCGAAACCTTGCGCTCGACCGCGGCGCTCACGCGCTCCGCGGCGCTCGCCTCGTTCGCGCGCACCACGCCGCCGCCCGGCAGCGTGATCTCCGGCGCGGGGGCCGGCTGGTTCGGCAGCGGCTCGCTCGCGTAGCGCGCCTTGCATTCCATCAGCCGCGCGATCTTTTTCGCGCCGCGAATCCCCCCGCGCTCCTCGTCGCGTACCGCCCACGCGCGGTCGCCGGGGATGCCGTTCATGCCGAGGCTCGCGCGCTCGATGCGCTCGCCCTCCATCGACTTCACGGGATGTCGCCAAATTTCCGCGATGCGACCGACGAGCATGGGAGACTCCAATCGAGTTCGACCGCCCGAACATCGCACAGGCGCCACGCGGCGCCTGCTCGCCCGCGTTAGCGTCCCCCCGATGCCCACCGCCCTCGGCCATTTACGAATCTGCGACTTCACCGGCCAGCTCGCCGGCGCTGGCGCCACCAAGTGGCTCGCCGCGTTCGGGGCCGAAGTGATTCGCATCGAGGACCCGGTCACGATGGGGCTCTGGGACATCCTGCGCCCGATGCCGCCGTTCGTGGACGAGCGCCGCGGGCCGGATTTCGGCGGCGGCTTCAATAATCACAACGTCGAGAAG
The DNA here is from genome assembly GCA_031396315.1 of Deltaproteobacteria bacterium. GTDB lineage: Bacteria > Myxococcota_A > UBA9160 > UBA9160 > UBA6930 > VGRF01. The sequence goes on along the minus strand of JANNKN010000468.1, from coordinate 2,191 downwards.
CTGGGGATCACGCTCAATCTGCGAACGGACCGCGCGCGGGAGATCCTCGCGGAGATCGTGAAGCGCTCGGACGTGGTGAGCGAGAACTTCGCGAAGGGTGTGCTCGAGCGTTGGGGCTTCGGCTACGAGCGACTGAAGCAGCTGAAGCCGGACATCATTTACGTCTCGAACTGCGGCTTCGGCCACCGCGGCCCGTACTCGGACTTCAAGACCTGGGGCCCGATCGTGCAGGCGATGTCGGGCCTCACGTTTCTGTCGGCGCTGCCGGATCAGGAGCCCGCCGGCTGGGGCTACTCGTACATGGACCATACCGGCGGCATGTACATGGCGATGGCGATTCTGCTCGCGCTCCTCCATCGCCAGCGCACCGGCGAGGGCCAATGGGTGGACATGGCCTGCACCGACGCGGGACTCTCGCTCACCGGCACGGCGATCCTCGATTACACGGTGAACGGCCGCCCATCGCGCCGTCCGGGCTCACCCGACAGTAATCACTCGACGAGCCCGGCGATGGCGCCGCATGGCATCTATCCGTGCCGCGGCGACGACGAGTGGATCGGCATCGCCTGCCGCAGCGACGACGATTGGCGCTGCCTCGCCGCGAAGATCGGCGCGGCGTGGGCGCGCGAGGCGCGCTTCGCCGCGCTCGAGAGCCGGCTCGGGGCGCAGGGCGCGCTCGACGCGCAGCTCACGAGCTGGACGCGCGGCCACGACAAGTACGCGCTCGCGCGCGAGCTGCAGGCTGCGGGCGTTCCCGCCGCAGCGGTCGCAAAGCCCGAGGAGCGCATCGACCACGATGAGAGCACGGCGGCTTGGGGACTCTGGCCGACGGTGACGCACACGAAGATGGGAGCCGTGCGCGTCGACGGCTTGCCCGCGCATCTCACGAAGACCGACTGGAAGCTCGAGCGCGGCTCGCCCTGTCTCGGCGAGCACACCGAGCAGGTGCTCGGGCAGCTGCTCGGGATGTCGCCCGACGACATCGCGAAGCTACGCGCGGAGGGCGTGATATGAGCGCCGCGAACGCGACGAATCGCGAGCAAGGGGCGCCCGCAAGCGGCGCTGGTCCTGCCAGCGCCGAGCGCAGCGAGCCGCAGGCGAGCGAAGGCGCACTGACTGGCGTTCGCGTGATCGAGCTCGCGAGCGAGAAGTGCGCGTGGGCCGGCAAGCTGCTCGCCGACATGGGCGCCGACGTGATCCTCGTCGAGCCGCCGAGCGGCGACGCAGCGAGGAATTACGGACCGTTCCTCGGCGACCAGCCCGGCGCGGATCGCAGCCTGTATTGGTGGCACCACCACACCAGCAAGCGCGGCATCGTGCTCGACCTAACGACCGATGCGGGCCGCACCGCGCTGCGCAAGCTCGCGGCGACGGCGGACGTCGTGCTCGAAGCCGAAGCCCCCGGTGCGCTCGCAGCACTGAGCCTCGACTACGCCGATCTCGCGAAGGCGAAGCCGGGCCTGATCCATTGCGCGATCACGCCCTTCGGCCGCAGCGGTCCTCGCAAAGACGAGCTCGCGACCGATCTCACCGTACTCGCCGCCGGCGGACCGGCGTGGATGAACGGCTATGACGACCATTCGCTGCCGCCTGTGCGCGGGCTCGGCAATCAAGGCTGGGCGATGGGATGTCATTACGGCGTGCTGTCGATCCTCACCGCGCTGCTCTATCGCGGCATCTCGGGCGAGGGCCAGTTCATCGACGTGAGCCTGCATGCGGCCGCGAACGTCACCACCGAAGTCGGCTCGTACGGCTGGCTGGTCGCGAAGCAGACGGCGCAGCGCGCGACGGGCCGGCACGCGACGCCAGTGCCGACGATGCCGTCGCAGATGAAGTGCGCCGACGGGCGCTACGTGAACACGGGCGTGCCGCCGCGCAAGCCCGCGGAGTTCGCCAAGCTGCTGGTGTGGCTGCGCGCGCTCGGTCTCGAGGAGAAATTGCCCGAAGCCGTCTTCCTGCAGATGGGCGCAGACCGGGCGTCGATCGATCTCTCGCGGATCGGCCAAGACGAAGAGCTCACCGCAATTTTCGGCGCGGGCCGCGAGGCGATGAACTTCATCGCCTCTCAGGTTTCCGCGCAGGAGTTCTTTCTCGGCGCGCAGCGCGCAGGCCTCGCCGTCGGCGCGATCCTTTCGCCCGAGGAGGCCTACGAGGACGCGCATTTCAAGGCGCGCGGCTTCCAGGTGGAAGT
>JANNKN010000457.1:0-7962 GCA_031396315.1 Deltaproteobacteria bacterium | reverse complement strand
CGCCCCAACAAGGCGCGCGACCGAGCCGTAGCTCTCGCTACGGCGCAGGGAGCGCAACGCAGTTGGGGCGGATGCCGCGGCGGCCGGGCGACCCGTCCACTCTCGGGTCGGTCTCCTAGCCCGGCCTCGTCTCAAGCGGGCTCTTGCGGGGGCCGAAGAGCGTGGGGTTCAGGTGTGGAGGCGGGGTGTCGGATCAAATCGAGAACGGTGGGCGCGCCCGCCTCGTGATCCGCAACGGCGGATTCGAGGGCATGACCTACGAGATCGAAGCGCTCGAAACACTGATCGGGCGCAACCCCACCACTGACATCACGCTGCTCGACGAAGGCATCAGCCGCGAGCACGCGATCATTCAGTTCGACGCCGATACCGGCGAATACACGGTCGAGGATCTGCAGTCCACGAACGGGACCAAAGTGAACGGGAAGCGAGTGCGCAGCACCGTCCTGAAGTCCGGCGACGAGGTTCAGATCGGCCACACCCGCTTTCAGTTCCTGATAGGCGCGTGACGCCAGCCACGATTTCAATGGGTACGCTGGCGCCCGCTCCGGCTCAGGAACGAGGAGAACGTTCGATGCTTCGCAAGGTCCAAGCGCTCGGTCTCGCCCTCGCGGGGCTCGCGCTCTCGTTCAGCGGCTGCGCGTCCTCGACGGGCGTGAACCCGCCGCCTGCGCCGGAAATGCTGCCGTACCGCATTGGCCCACCGGACCGCCTCACGATCACGATCCTCCCGGACCCTGCGATCGAGCGGCAGGCCACGGTTCGCCCCGACGGCATGATCTCGATCGACCTGGTCGGCGATGTTCCGGCAGCCGGACGTACGACGGCGGAGATCTCTCAGGACATCCAGACGCGGATCGCGCGCTTCAAGCGCGATGCGTCGGTGAACGTGTCGCTCGCGTCCTCCCTGAGCACCGAGATCACCATCCTCGGCGAGATCCGATCCACGACCTTCCCGTTACAGCGCGAGACGCGCCTGATCGAGGCGATCGGCATCGTCGGCGGAATGCAGCGGCTCTCGGATCTGGACAAGGTGCGCATCATCCGCGTCGAAGACGGCCAGGTGAAGATCCTCACCGCGGACATCGAAGCGATCTATCGCGGCGACCTCTCGACCAACTACACGATGCGCGGCGGCGACATCGTGTACGTCCCGCCGACCACTGGCGCGAAGATCGGCTACTTCGTGCAGGGCATCTTCTTCCCGCTGCAGTCGATCCTCGGCTTGGGCGCAAAGGTCGGAGGCGCCGTCGCCACGGGTGGCGCGAGCCTCACCATGGGTGGTGGCGGCGGCCAGCTGCCTCGGCCCTGAGCGTCGGCGGGCGCGCTTCGTCGGCGCCTACTCGCCGCTCGCGCGCAGCACGGCGGGAATCGTCTGCGCGAGGATGCGCAGGTCGAGCGTCAGCGACCACGCGTCGATGTACTCGAGATCCATCCGCACCCAGTCGTCGAAATCGCTGACGCGGTTGCGCCCGCCCACCTGCCACAGGCACGTCAGGCCCGGCCGCATCGAGAGGCGCCGGCGCTCGAAGGTCTCGTACTGCGCGACTTCGGGAGGCAGCGCGGGCCGCGGGCCCACGAGGCTCATGTGGCCGCGCAGCACGTTCCACAGCTGCGGGAGCTCGTCGATGCTGAAGCGCCGCAGCCAGCGGCCGAGCGGCGTGATGCGCGGATCCTTGCGCATCTTGAAGACGGGCCCGCGCATCTCGTTGAGGTGCGAGAGCTGCTCTTTCTGCTGCTCCGCATCGTTCACCATCGTGCGCAGCTTGTAGAGCGTGAAGCGTCGCCCGTAGAGGCCGCAGCGGGTTTGGCGGAAGAACGCCGGCCCCGGCGAGCTCGCCTTCACCGCGAGCGCCGCGAGTGCGATCACCGGCGTGACCGCGACGAGCCCGGCAGCAGCGCCCAACAGGTCGATCACGCGCTTCGCCGCGAGACGCGTTTGGCTGTGGTGCACCGGCGCGAAGCGGAGTGCCGCGAGCGAGCCGAAACGCGTGACCTCTGGCGGCGGGAGGTAGTCGCCGAACACGTCCGAGAGCAACGTGAACGGCACGCCCGCCTCGCCGCACGCGGAGACCACCGGCCCGATCGCAGGGAACATCGAGCGCGGCGCGGCGATGATCACCTCGTCGACCACCTCGTCGCGCAGAATACGGCGCACGTCGACGAGCTTGCGCAATGAAGCGGCATCGATGCCGGCGGCTACGGGTGTGTCGGCATCGTCGAGGTAGCCCATCACCCGAAGGCCCCAGTGCGGGTTCTCATCGATGCGCCGCTTGACGCTGAGCGCGCGCGGCCCGGAGCCGACCACGAGCACATTGCGCGTGTTGCGGCCGAGCCGCCGCGCGACGCGCAGCACGCCAAAGAGCGCGAGCCGCTCCGTCATCAGAATCGAGAATTGCGCGGCACCGAACAGCAGCGGAAACTTGGGCGCGAGCGGCGCCCCGCTGAGGTACGCGGTCGCGGTCAGAAGGAGCGTCGAGGCGAAGCCCGCGGCGGCCAGCCGGCCGACGATGTCGTCGAGTGAGGAGCGCCGCTGCGAGTCATACAGACCCAGCTGCTGGAGCGTCAGCGGCCAGGCCATGCAGGCGCACAGCGCGACCGAGAGCAGCGCGGGGGTCAGCTGCCAGGCCTCTCCCTGCCGGACGCCGGTGGCGAACGGGTAAGAGAGCAGCAAGATCAGGACGATGCCGCTGAGTGCGACATCGAGGGCCACGAGGCCGGAGTGAGCACTTTCCGAATGGCTGCGCAGCATCAGATCGTCAACTTTGCGAGCGCCCGGCCCGCGAGGGCCGGACAGTGCTGGGAGTGAGTGCCCCTGGCCGGGCACTCGGTTGCATGCGCGCGCTGGGAACCGAGGGACCTTCTCCGGTCCCCCCTTTCCCGGCAAGGGGCCCGGCCCTAGGGGGTTCTACGCGGTGGCGCGTACCCTTTTACTCCACCAAAGCCACGTACGCGATGAGGTTTTCTGTGCAAATGAGGGCTCGGATGTCGCCACGGTTCGGGGCCCGGGCCGTGTGGACGCTGCGTTCGTCTTCACTCGGCCGCCGGAGCTTCCGATGCAGGGGGGCGGCGCAGTCTGCGGGGCGCCGCGGGGGTGAGGTAGGCGCGCATGTATGAGTCGTTCTTCGGCCTGCGTGAGCCCGCCTTCTCGCTGGCGCCGGATCCGCGCTTCCTCTGGCTCTCCGATACGCACGAAGAGGGCCTCGCCGCCCTGGTTTATGGGATCTCGCGGCGCAAGGGTTTCATGCTGCTGACGGGCGAAGTCGGCACCGGAAAGACGACCCTGCTGCGGGCGGCGCTCGACCAGATCCCGGCCGACACGGAAGTTGCGCTGGTGATGAACACCGCGGAGCTCACGCCCACCGATCTGCTGCGCCTGATTGCGGCCGAGTTTCAACTCCCCGGCCCATTCCACACGAAGGTCGACTACATCATTGCGCTGAACCGCTTTTTGCTGGAGCAGCTGGAACGCGGTTTGAATACTGTGCTGATCATCGACGAGGCCCAGAACCTCGACGCCACGTTGCTCGAGGAGGTGCGCCTGCTCTCGAACCTCGAGACCGACACCGAGAAGCTGTTGCAGATCGTGCTGACCGGGCAGCCCGAGCTGCGCCAGAGGCTTTCGGCTTCGAATCTGCGCCAGCTTCGCCAGCGCGTTGCGATCGAGCACCACGTCCTGCCGCTGCGGCTCGAGGATGTGGCGCCGTATCTCAGCCATCGCCTCCAGGTCGCCGGAGGGCGCTTCGAGGATGTGTTCGAGTCTGGGGTCGAGTCGGTTTTTCACGAGTTCTCGCAAGGCTGTCCGCGGCTCATGAGCCTGCTCGCGGACCGCGCGATGCTCGCCGCCTTCTCGAAGCAGCTGCGCCCGATTCCGACGCTGCTGCTCGAACGCAAGGCGAAGGAAATGGCGGCCGTGCGCCTCAGCGAGCCGCCTGCGACCGAGGTGCCCAAGCTTGGGTGAGATCTCCGAGGCATTGAAGCGCGCACGCGAAGGAGTTCGCCGCGAACCCGCGTCTGGGGGCGCGGCTGCCGCGCCGCTGCGCGAAGCCATGTCGGCGAATCTCGCACCCGCGCGAGACGCAACCAACGCGGTGTTGATTCCCGAGACCGACGAAGGCGACTGGAACGCGCGCGCCGTACTCGTCGCACCGCGCGGTGAGTTCGCCGAGGGCTATCGCCACTTCGCGATTCGCTTGCAGCGCCGCCTAAAGGAACTCGGCGCGCGCTCCGTAATCGTCACCAGCGCCGCGCGCGGCGAGGGCAAGACCACCACGGCGTGCAACCTCGCGCTCGCGCTCGCCTCGATGTCGAGCGGCCGCCGCATTGCGTTCATCGAGCTCGACGTGCGCCGCCCGTCCGCCGCGCGCACATTGGGTATTGCGCCCACAGTCGGGATCGAGCGCGTGCTCGCAGGCAAGGCGCGCCTCGCAGAAGCCTGCATGCACACGCAGCTACCCGAGCTCGATCTCTATCTCGCGAGCGAGCCCGCGCGCGACCCGCTCGGCGTCGTCGCGGCGGCTTCGACGGGTGCACTGCTGCGCGACCTCTCGCGTCAGTACGACCTCGTGGTCGTCGACTCGCCGCCGGTGTTGCCCGTGCCGGACGTGCCGCTGCTGGCCGCGAACGTCGACGCCGTTCTACTCGTCGCGCGCAACGGCGTATCGCGGCGCGCGGCGCTGCGAGAGACGATGGAATCCCTCGGCGAGGAGAAGATCGTCGGCGTGTTCCTCAACGAAGGCAAGACGCCGCGCCACCGCCGCTACTCCGGTTATTACGGCTATGGAGAGCCGGCGCAGAAGGCGGACGAGGGGAAGGGGCAATGAGTCAAGAAGAGGAAGGCGGCCAGCTCCCGGCATTTCTCACCGACCCGCGCGGCGTATTGCGCCGGCGCTGGGTGTGGCTCGCCGGGGTGATCGCCTTGGGCGTGATCGGGACCGCGATCTTCGTCGCGCGTGTGCCGGTGACGTTTCTGGCCTCCGCCACCCTCGTGGTCAACGAGCAGCAGATCCCCGACAAGTTCGTCGCGGTGACCGTCGTCGAAGATCCGCTGCAGCAGATCGACGCGCTGGTCGGCGAGATCCTCTCGCGCGAACGGCTCGCGCCCCTCGTCGAGAAGCACAACCTCTACCCGGAGCTGCGCAAGCACACGGCCATGCTCGACTTGGTGCGCATGGCGCGCTCGAACGTGGTGGTCGCGCCCGCCGATTCGGTGGTGAAGCAGAAGCGCGGCAGCCCGGCGAGCGTGTTCAACATCTCCTTCCGTGACCTGAACCCCAAAGTCGCCGCAGCGATGGCGAACGACCTCGCGACGCTCTTCACGGCGGCAGCCGGCAAGGCGAGCGGGGACGCGGCGCGAACCACGGCAGATTTCATGCGCGCAGAGCGCGACCGCTCGGAGCGCGAGCTGCGCGCACAGGAGCGCCTGCTCTCCGAGTTCAAAGAGAAATATCGCGGCGAGCTGCCCACCGAGCTGGGGACGAATACTTCGAAGCTCGAGCGCCTCGCGCTTCAGCGCCAGACGCTCGGCGCTCAGCTCGCGGCAGCAGAGACGCGGCTCGCGGATCTCGAGCGGCTCGGCGATCTCGCGAACCCCGCCTCGCCCTATTCGCGGCTCTCGGCGCTGCGCACGAAGATGGTCTCCGAGCAGGCGGTGAACACGGACGAGCACCCGAACGTGATCGCGGTGCGGCGGCAGATCGAGGCGCTCGAGAAGGAAATCGCGCGGAGCGGCGCGGGCAGCGGCGATCCCGCGCAAGACATTGCACTGCGCAGCTTGCGCGACGAAGTCGCGGACCTGCGCATTCAGATCGTACGCGCTTCTTCCGAGAGCGCGGGCCTGGAGGAGCGCGTTTCGCGGACGCCGCAGCGCGAGGAAGAGCTCGCGGCGTTGATGCAGAAGCAAGCCGTGTTGCACGAGACGTACATCTCGAATCTGCGAAAGCTGGAGGCTGCGGAGCTCGCGCTCAGCGTCGAATCCGCACAGCAAGGCTCGCGGGTCGAGGTGCTCGATCGCGCCGTGGCGCCGTCGGAACCGGAGAGCACGCGGCTCAAATATCTGTTCGCCGGCCTCGGCGCCTCCGTGATGGGAGCGCTCGCGATCGCCGTGCTGCTCGAGCTGCTCGACCCCGTGATCGTCTCGGTGAAGCAGATCGAGGACGAGCTCGGGTTGCAGGTACTCGGTTCCGTCGGCCGCATCGGCTGAGACGCGAATGCAAGCACTGCTCGTCGGACTCGGCTTACTCGTCGGGCTCTGGCCTTCGCTGGGCGAGTGGGCGAGGCACATCGCCGCCGAGCCCCCGACCGCCTATGCGCTCGTCTTTCCGTTGTTGTTACTGACGGCAGCGCGCTCGACTCCGCCGACGGCGCCCGACCGAACCGCGGGGCTGCTGTGGATTGCCGCCGCCGCGATGATCGAAATGCTCGCGTTCCAGGGCGGCATCGAGCGCGTCGGTCGGCTCGCGATCCCGCTCGGGATCATCGGCTACCTGCGTTTCACCGGCGCGGCGGCGCTGGCGCCGGCCGCCCTGGCCTTTTTCATCGTGCCCGTGCCGCACGCGCTCGTCGCGCTGGCGCCGCTCGAGTCGGTCTGGAAGGCGTTCGCCGAATTCCTGCTGGGCCCGGCGGGGCCGGGGCTGAAGCTCGACACCTGGGACAGCGGCGTGCGGCTGATCGCGCTCTTCGCGGGCCTCGGTTGGTACGCCGACGCGCGCAGTGGCGGCAGCTGGCGCGGCGCCTTCCGCCGTGGCTCGCAGCTCGCGATGATCGGCCTGCCCGCGCAGCTGGCGGCCGTGATCGTTGCGGTCGCGCTCGCGCGCGCGGGCGCCGCGGGCGCTGCACACGCGCTGCTGACCCACGGCGTATGGATCGTCTGCGCGGCCGTCACGGTGGCCGCGTTCGAATTCACTCGAGAACACGAGGTGGCGGCACGTGTCTGAACGCATTTCCACGCTGCTGGCGGTCGCGATCCTGCTGCTGGCGGGCGCGGCTGCATGGACCGCACAGGCGCGGCCCATGCTGACGCCGCAACCTGCGTCGCTCGCGACGCTCCCGTTTTCTCTCGGCAGCTATCGCGGCGTCGATTCGCCCGTCGGACAGAACGTCGAGGACATGTTACGCGCCGATTTCAACGTGCAGCGCGAGTACCTGCATCCGCTCGGTCAGGTGGTGTGGCTGTACGTCGGCTACTAAGGGACCGAGCGCGGCGGGACGCCGGAGCACACACCGCGCGCTTGTTATGCCGCGCACGGGTGGTCGATCCTCGACGAGAAGACGGCCTCGATCTCGGGCCTCGACGCGGTCGAGTACCTCGTCGAGTCGGGCGGACAGCAGCAGCTCGTGCTCTTCTGGTACCGCTCGTATCGCGCGACCGGCCTGCGCTCGACGTTCGCACTGCAGCTCGATCACGTCGTCGGGAAAGTGCGCGAAGGCCGGGGCGACGGGGCGCTCGTGCGGCTCTCGACGCCGCTGATCGGCATCGACCGCGATGCCGCACGCGGCATGCTGATGGCGTTCGCGCGCGACCTCGAAGGACAGCTCGGCGCGATCTGGCCGACCGAGGCGCCTGCCGTCGAGGTCGCGGCGGGTACGCGGTGATTACAGGGCGCCGAGCGCCTAGCCGACCTCGATCCCGGCCTGGCGGAGCGCCGCACAGAAATTGCCGGGCGCAGCGAGCCCGGCACGAAAATGCGATGGGGCGGGCCCGGGATTCGACTCGGGGTACCGCACGGGCTTTCCCAGGAGCCTTGCGCCAATCCGAACCCGAACGTCTTCGTTCACGGCCGTAGCGAAGTCGAGCCGCCTAACTACCGCTTGCGCCGTCGGGCCGTGATACGCAGACACAAAATTCGCGCCGGTGAGCCCGCGCAGCACGCTCATGTGATGGCCCTGCCACATCGCACCTCGAAACCAGAGTGCTTGCAGCAGGTGCGGCACGAGCAGCCGATCCGCGATCGCGGCTCGCGC
>JANNKN010000453.1:0-6551 GCA_031396315.1 Deltaproteobacteria bacterium | reverse complement strand
AGATGATGAAGAAGGCCGGCTCGATGAACCCGGTCTTCCTGCTCGACGAAGTCGACAAGATGTCGATGGACTTCCGCGGCGATCCGTCCTCGGCGCTGCTCGAGGTGCTCGACCCCGAGCAGAACCACACCTTCAACGATCACTATCTCGACATCGACTACGACCTCTCGCGCGTCATGTTTCTGTGCACCGCCAACGTGCTGCACCAGATCCCGCGCCCGCTGCAGGACCGCATGGAGATCATCCATCTCCCCGGCTACATCGAGTCGGAGAAGCTCGCGATCGGGCGCGACTACCTCGTGCCGAAGGTGCGCGAGGCGAACGGCCTCGAAGCGCGGCACATCGACATCAACGACGCCGCGATCCTCGAGATCATCCGCTTCTACACGCGCGAGTCCGGCGTGCGCAATTTGGAGCGCGAGCTCGCATCGCTCTGCCGCAAGATCGCGCTGGCGGTGGCGAAGGCCGGCAAGGACAAGGCGAAGCAACACAAGATCACGCCGGTGCAGGTGCGCAAGCTGCTCGGCGTGCACAAGCACCGCCACGGCGAAGCGGAGACCGAAAACAAGATCGGCCTGTGCACAGGCCTCGCCTACACCGAAGTGGGCGGCGAGTTGCTGCAGACCGAAGTCTCGGTGACGCCCGGCGCCGGTAAGCTGGTTGTTACGGGCCGGCTCGGCGAGGTGATGCAGGAATCGGCGAACGCGGCGATGTCCTACGTGCGCTCGCGCGGCAAGCAGCTCGGCCTCGTGCCGGATTTCTACTCGAAGGTCGACATCCACATCCACGTGCCGGAAGGCGCGACGCCGAAGGACGGCCCGAGCGCGGGTATCACGATCGCGACCGCGATCACCTCGGCCCTCACGCGCGTGCCGATCAAGGCGAGCGTCGCGATGACGGGCGAAATCACCCTGCGCGGACGCGTACTTCCGATCGGCGGGCTCAAGGAGAAGCTGATCGCGGCGCTGCGCGGCGGCATCAAGACGGTGGTGATCCCGAAGGAGAACGAGCGGGATCTGAAGGAGATGCCGGCGTTGATTACGCGCGGGCTCAAGCTGATCCCCGTCGAGCACATGGACGAAGTGCTGGTCGCGGCGCTCGCGCATGCCGACGTGCGCGGCTTCCTGCGCCCCGGCGAGCACGTGGTCGAGGCAATTTTCGCGGGAGTGGAGTTGCCCTTGGCGACGCCGATCGAGGCGCCACGGATTAATTAGCGTGCGTGCGGGTCGAGTCGTTCTCGGTCGGGAGCTGCGCTTTTCTTCTTGTTTACTTCGCTGCGGCGCCGGGGACGGCGCCTTCGCTGCGCGCTTCGCTTGCGGGGGCGGCGTCGCTTAGCGAGGGGCCGCTCATCGAGGTCGATTGGGCATCTGCGGCTGCGCGTCAGGCATTGAGGTTCGGCGCGCTTGTCGGCGATCTCGGGGCTGGTGGTTTCATTTTGTGAGCGGTGTGCCGCGCGTTTCGGGGATCCAGCGCCAGACTACGGCGATGCATGCGACGTTGACTAGCGCGAGCAGCGCCATCGCGTCGGCGGTTGAGCCGAGCTGAGCGGCGAGGCGGCCCGCGGCGAGGGGGCCGACGACGAACCCGAGCCGGCCGATCAGGCTGCCGGCGACTCCGGCCGCCGTCGCGCGCAGGCGCGTGGGGAACAGCTCCGCGGTGAGCGTGTTCGCGACGGTCCACGCGCCGCCAGCGGCCGTCACCGCGCAGTAGGCCGCGAAGATCGTCGCGCGCTCGCTGCCCTGATAAGCGGCGACCGTCGCGAGCGCGGAGGCTGCGAGGTAGAACATCGCGGTCGCGCGGCGACCGATGCGATCCATCGCGAAGCCCGCCAAGAGGTAGCCCGCGATGCCTGCCGGGATCGTGCCGCGCGGCAGCTGCGACACGCCCTCACTCGTCCAGCCGCGCTCGGCCTGCAGGTAAGCGAAGAAACCGACGAGCACGCCGCCCGACCAGAAGCTGAGCGCGAACCACATCGCCGTGATCGCGGCGAGCCGGGGCGCGAGCTCGCCCGACGCGAGCTCGCGGAGATCGCGTAGCGCCGCACGAGCCGCGCTGGAGAACCCCGTGCGCGGCCCGCCGCGGCTCGCGGCGAACAGCGGCGTCTCGCGCAGCGCGAACGCATACAGCGGCACGAGCGCGAGCGGCAGCGCGCCGATCACGAAGAACCCGCGCCAACCGAGGCCCGCGCGCTCGAGCACGGGCAATAACAACGGCGGCAGCGCGGCCCCGATGCCGGCGAACGTGCCGAGCAAACCGTTCGCGCGACCGCGAAGTGCGGGCGGGATCTCCTCCGACAGCATCACGTAGGCGAGCGAAAGCTGCGCGACCATGAACAGGCGCCCACCGAGCTGCAACCACGCGAACGCAGCGAGGCTCGGCGCGCGCGCGGTCGCGAGCGAGAAGGCGCCGTAGGCCGCGAGCGACAGCAGCAGCGCGGGCTTGCGGCCGATTCGATCCGCGAGCCACAGCACGCTGACGGACGCGATCGCGCCCCAGCTGAGGAGCGAGATCGCGTCGAAGAGCGTCACGCGATCCGCAGCGAATTCCGCGCCGAGGCCCGGCAGCGCCACCATCGTGAGCGCGGCGTCGAAGCCCTCGAGCAACGTCGCGAGCGTGAGCAGCGCGAGCAAGCGCCAGTGGTAAGCGCTGAGCCGCGCGCTCTCGGTCTCCGCGTTCGCGCTCGGCGGCTGCACGCGCGCATGTTGCATGCGCGCTGCATGCGCGTCGACCCGCCTCGCGGCGCGCGCGCGCGTGATGCATCTTGCGCGGCGCCGCGCGAAGGAGCGCTCAATGCCGGACAGCAACGACGAGATTCGAGCCCGCCAGGCTGCCTGGGAGGCGGGCCCACTCGCTGCCGAGCTCGCGCAGAAGAGTGAGCGCAGCGCAGCCTTCACTTCGCAGGCGATGCACTGGCCGGTCGAGCGCCTCGCGACGCCCGCGGATCTCGCAGCCATCGGTTTCGACTACCTGCGCGACGTCGGCTTCCCCGGCGAATACCCGTACACGCGCGGCACCGAGGCGAATGGCTATCGCAGCCAGCTCTGGACGATGGCGCAGGTGACGGGCTTCGGAACCGGGGGCGACTGGGCGAAGCGCGGCCGCTACATGCTCGAGCGCGGGCTCTCGGGCCTAATCATCGAGTACGACCTGCCGACCACGAACGGCTACGACAGCGACCATCCGCTGGCGTCGGGCGAAGTGGGCCGCGCGGGCACTGCGATCGATTCGCTCGCCGACATGGAGGCCGCCCTCGACCTCCCGTTCGACAAGCTGAAGCACTTGACGTCGGTCTGCAACGCGCCGCAGCCGGTGAATCTCGCGATGATCCTCGCTGCTCTCGAGCGCCGCGGCGTCGATCCGCGCGCGTTCACGCTGCAGATGCCGAACATGATCCTGATCGAGTACACGTGCGTCGGCCGCTACATCTACCCGCCCGAGCACGGCCTGCGGCTCGCGACCGACGTGATCGAGTACACGATCCGCAATCACCCGAACTGGATCCCGATCTCGGTCGTTTCGGCGCAGCTCTACGCCGCGCGTGCGAACCCGGTCCAGGAGCTCGCTTTCGGCTTCTCGATCGCGATGGAGTATCTCGATGCGGTGCTGAAGCGCGGCTTCACGGTCGACGAGGTGGCGCCGTACTTCAGCTTCATCACCGGCATCGACATGGATTTCCTCGAGGCGGTCGGGAAGCTGCGCGCCTACCGCAAAGTCTGGGCGCGGCTGATGAAGGAGCGTTACGGCGCGAAGAAGCCCGAGTCATTACGGCTCAAGCTGATGAGCTCGCCGGGCACGATGTCGATGACGCTGCAACAGCCGCTCAACAACATCGCGCGGCTCGCGATCCAGATGCTCGCTTGCGCGCTCGGCGGAGGCGCGCAGACGATGACGAGCCCGCTTTACGACGAGGCGCACGCGCTACCGAGTGAGGATGCGATCGCGGTGGGGGCGGCAATTCAGCAGATCGTCGCGCACGAGACCGGCGTCGCCGACACGATCGACCCGCTCGGCGGCTCGTACGCGGTCGAGGGGATGACGCGCAAGATCGAGGACGCCGTGATGGCGGAGATCGCGAAGATCGACGCGATGGGCGGCGCGCTCGCGGCGATTCAGCGCGGCTACTTCCAGAAGGAGCTCGCGCGCGAGCAGGTGGAGCGCAATCGCGCGCTCGAGACTGGCGAGCGCAAGCTCGTCGGCCAGAACTTCGCGGTGCGCGAGGAGAAGAAGCGCGCGATCGACATCTTCCGCCTCGACGAGGAAACCGAGCGCCGCCAAATCGCCCGCCTCGCCGAAGTGAAAGCAAAGCGCGACGCCAGCAAAGTCGCCGAAACCCTCGAAGCCGTGCGCGAAGCCGCGCTCGACGGGAGCAACCTCGTCCCGCCAATCCTCGAAGCCGTCAAGGTCTACGCCACCCAAGGCGAAATCTGCGACGTCCTCCGCGAAGTCTTCGGCACGTACGTGCCTGGCATAGGCACGAGTGGGGTCTGAGCCAGTCGGTGCGCGCTTTCTCGCAGCACACAGCACCGCGTCACCCAACGCGTTCGCTCGAGCAATCAGCCTGACGCGCTCCAGCGAACGCGCGATTCGACCTCGATCTGCGGCGCCCCGATGAGCGCGACGAGCCACGCAAGCGAAGCGCGCAGCGAAGGCGGAGTCCGCGACGCCGTAGCGAAGTAAAAAAGGAGAAAAGCGAACCCCGATGTCACGCCCGCACCGCCCCATCCGCGTACTCCTCGCCAAGCTAGGCCTCGATTCGCACACGATCGGCGTGACTGTGATCGCGAAGGCCCTCCGCGACGCGGGCATGGAAGTGATCTACACCGGGCTCAAGCAGACGCCGGAGATGGTGGTGAACGCTGCGATCCAGGAAGACGCCGACGTCGTCGGGCTCTCGAGCCTCTCCGCGGCGCACATGAAGCACCTGCCGCGCGTCGTGGAATTGTTACGGGAGCAAGGTGCGGGCGACAAGCTCGTCATCGTCGGCGGTGTGATTCCAGCCGAAGATGCGCCGGCGCTCGAGGCCGCGGGCATCGCGAAGATCTTCACGATGGGCGCGAAGACCGATGAGATCGTCGCCTACATCCGAGCTTGGGACGCCGCGCGCACGTGAAGAACCTCGCGTTGCTCGTGCGCAGCCCGGCGCTTACCCGGGAAGCGTTTCGCACGCACTACGAAGCCGTGCACGCGCCACTCGCGTTGTCGATCATGAGCGGACTGCTTCGCTACGTACGTCACTTCGTGGTCGAGGAGTTGTACGGCGTGAGCGGATTCGACGTGGTGACGAGCTTCACGTATCGCGATGCTGCAGCGCTGCAGGGGGTGGTCAGCCGCCTCGCGTCGCCGGCCGGCGATCCGATTTTGCGCGACGAGCTCACCTTCATGGACAAGCCGCGCAACCGCTTCTTCGCCGTGCGGGAGGCGCTCGAGCTGGGCACCCGCGACCGCTCGGCGCCATTCCAGGCGATCGCGCTGGTGCGCCGCGGAGCGGAACAGAGCGCGAGCGAGTTCGCAGCGCGTTTCGCTGTAGACGGCCTCGCGGAGCTGCGCGACGCGGCGGGGGGCTTGCGCTGGCTGCTTCACCACGAGGCGCTTCCGAGCGCCGCGACGGAGTTCTACGACGCGGCGGTGCAGCTTCACGCGGAAGACGGCGCGGGCATTCCCGCGTGGTGTGCAGCGCGCGAGCGCGAAGGCGCGCGCGTCGTGCTGGTGCGCGTGAACGAGTGCGAGAGCGCGCTTCCGCCGGGCGGTGTGAGCTGATCCGCCCGCGGCCTGGCCGCGCGAGATTGCGCGAATCCGACGACCGCCTCGCGGTCACTCATCGAGTTCTGGCATGCATGCCAAGGGGGAGTTTTCTGTGAAGCACTCGATTCTGCGCGCAGGGATCGTGGCGGGCGTCGCGCTCGCCTGCAGCACGGCCTATGCCGACAAGCTGCGGCTGAAGAACGGCGACGTCGTCACGGGCGAGATCGTCGAGACGACCGATGCCGGGGTGGTGCTCGCGCATCCTGTGCTCGGCAAGCTGACGATCGCGGCCGACCAGATCGACGCGCGCGTGGACGGCGACGCCGCGTTGCCCGCGCCGCCCGTGCCGCCGGCTCCGCCGCGCCCGGGAATCGCGGGCACGAGCCTGCTCGCGGGCTGGAATAAGCAGCTTCAGTTCGGCTTCACCGGTTCGTCGGGAAACTCCGACAACCAGGACATTCTCGCCGGCGTGCGCGCCAATTATGCGGACGACGTGAAGCGCTGGCAGTTCGACTCGGGCTTCTTCCGCTCCTCCACCGATGGCGACGAAACCAAGAATCAAGCCTTCGCGATGCTGCTGCGCGATTTCTTGTTCAGCGGATCGAAGTACTTCGCATTTGCATCGACGCGTTATGACTACGACCAATTCCAGGCGTGGGACCATCGCCTGAACCTCGCCGGGGGCGCGGGCTACTCGTTCGTCGACGGCGAGAAATTCGACCTGCGCGGGCGCGCGGGCTTCGGCGCCACCAAGACTTTCGGCGCGCCGGGCAATGACGAGTGGGTGCCGGAAGCGGTGCTCGGCCTCG
>JANNKN010000420.1:0-1901 GCA_031396315.1 Deltaproteobacteria bacterium | reverse complement strand
TGCGAATCGTGCCCTTGATCTGGGACTCGTCGGCAAGTCTTCCGGGCTCGACCCAAGTACGGCACGTTCCCTCCCAGGAACCTACGAGCGACTTCAACAGAGCTCGGGGCGTGGCACTCGCTCTGGGGCTCTCGGCGGGAGCCGCGATTGGCGATGCAAGGAGCAATCCCAGGAGCAAGGCAGCGAATGCGATCGACTTCATGGGCCACTCCTCGCGCCAGCGGTACGCCGGCGTATCCGCAAGACTCTTGTTAGGCTCTCCCGTCATCACAACAGCAGACTACCGACGCGGCCGCTCTCGGTCGCTTCGCTGAAGCGCCATCCGCTTCACCTATTCCGGTACGAGCTCGAAGCGCTCGATGTATTTGCGGAACGCTCGCCGCACGGCAGCGGGCTCGACGCCGTACTCTTCCGGCGCATAGCGATGGATTCCGTGCTTGCCCTTGGGATTGTCCGCAATGAACGCCTGCATTCGCTCGGCGGCGAGCGCGGTCATCGGGAGATCGAACGCGGCGTAGATCTTCCGCACGACCTCGAACTGATCGGCCACGAAATCGGAGAAGTGCATGTCGTAGAAGATCGCGCGCGGGTACTCGTTCTGGCTGCGCACCTCGACGCCGTGCTCGAGCACGCGCCTCAGCCGAGCCGTCCAGTCGCTCGCGATTTCGAGCGGGTCGACGTCGTCGCTGCCCATCGAGCGCACGAGCGCCGTCAAGCTCGCGTACGAGGTCATCGACTTCACGGGATCGCGGTGCGTGAACACGATGCGCGCATCTGGGTAAGTGCGCAGCAGATGCTCGAGCCCCCACAAGTGCGCGCCCGTCTTCAGCACCCAGCGCGCGCTGCGATGACGCGACTGCAAGTGCTGGAGCTGGCGCCGGTGAAGGTCGTAGACGTGCGACCAGTCCGCTTCGCGGTCGACCCAGTCCTGATAAGTGGGCACGCGGAACTGGTTGTGGAAGAGCGGCGTGCACATCGCCTCGCCCATCATCGTGACGCACTCTTGTGAGAGCGTCGCGCCCATCGGATGCATCGCCTTGAACGCGGGAATCTGGAGCTCCACCGCAGGGAACGTGGCCGCGCAGCGCGCGATGCGCGGGTCGCTCTCGAAGGTGGCGGTCTCCGGCGGCGGCGACGGGAACATCGCCTCCCACGTGAGCGGAACTCGGTTATCAGGATCCTGGGCGAGGATGTCGTGCAGGATGGTCGTACCCGTGCGCGGCATGCCGATGATGAAGACCGGCTTCACGATCTCTTGGCGCGCGATCTCGGGGAAGCGCTTTCGATCCGCGGCGTAGCCGAGCCGATTGACGGTGTGCCCCAGCACGCGCTCGCGCGCGATCACGCGGCCGAGCGCGTTCAGGCGTCCCTCGCGTTCGAGCGAATCGAGCAGCAGGGCGAGCGGCTCGAGGAACGGGCCCTCGCCGAAGTCGTCGAGGCCCCCCGCGCGTTGCCGCGCTTCGGAGAGGATCGCGTCGAGGCTGAGTTCGTTCGCCATTCGCGCGAGTTAGCACGAAAACTTCCTGCCGAGAGACGGCTGGCGTTCGACGAGTTGGCGAACGAGACCCAGGGCCTCGCTCTCTTCGACTGCGGCTCCGATGCGCCTCCGCTGGCTAACGGTCCGGCAGTGAGCTGTCCCGCGCCTGGATCAGGATTGCTCGGGAGGCCGGCCGCGTCCGCTGCGCACCTGTGAGCGGCGGCCTGCCACCTTGACTGTTGCTGCTGCGGAGTCTGTTAGGCGGCATGCCTTGCTGGGCGGCGACGGCGTACGACCCTAAGTCGACGCGACGACGTTTACGTGACGGACCAGCAGCCTCCAGGATCCGGCCTCATTCCGCCAAATGTGGGTGTACCGGCGATTCAGCGTCTGGCCGGCGTTCGGATGTTTGCCGTGAGGGGCG
>JANNKN010000387.1:0-2903 GCA_031396315.1 Deltaproteobacteria bacterium | reverse complement strand
GGCGGCGGCGCCAGCGTCGAGCGCAGCCGACGCGATCGCGGGCGATGTAATTACGGAGAGCGCCGTCGCGCCCGCGAGCGAGGGGGAAGCCGACGGGCGCATCGCCGACGTCCTCGAGCTCGAGGCCGAGGGCGAGGGCCTCGACGCGCTGATCCGCGCCGCCCGCGACGACCCGGACGCGAGCGTGCGCGAGACCGCGGTGATTGCGCTCGGCGACAGCGAGGATTCGCGTGCTCTCGACGCGCTGATCGCGGCGACCGAGGACGCGAACTCGCGCGTGGTGCTCGCCGCGATCGACCAGCTCAGCTGGTTCGATGACCGGCGCGCCGAGGATGCGATCCGCCGGCTCGTGGATTCGGCGGACGCGGAGATTGCGGACGCAGCGCGTGAAGAGATCGAGGAGTAGCGGGCAACCGTGACGGCGTAGACTGCGCGGCCTCACGGAGGCCCCGATGCAGCAACCCGCCGATGGCGTGCACGTTCGAACTTGTCCGCTCTGCGAGGCGATGTGCGGGCTCCGCGTCAGCGTCGAGGCTGGGCGTGTGACGCAGATTCGCGCGAATGACGACGATGTCTGGTCGCGCGGCTATATCTGCCCCAAGGGCACGGTGTTAGGCGACCTGCACCACGATCCCGACCGGCTGCGCGCGCCGATGATCCGCAACGCGGACGGCTCGTTCCGCGAGGCGAGCTGGGAGGAGGCGCTCGACGTCACCGCCCGCGGCATCCAGGGCGTGATCGCGCGCCACGGCGCCACTGCGGTCTCGGCGTACATCGGGAACCCGACCGCGCATAATTGGTCGCTCTCGCGCTACGTGCCGGCGTTCATCGCGATGTCGGGGATCACGCAGACGTACTCGGCCGGCACGGTCGATCAGTGGCCTAAAAATGTCTCGTCGCTCCTGCTGTTCGGCGGCATGTGGGCGTTCCCGATCCCGGATCTCGATCGCAGCGACTACTTGTTGATGCTCGGCGCGAATCCGCACGCTTCTCAGGGCAGCCTGTTCGCGGCGCCCGACCTGCTCGGGAGGTGCGACGCCATCCGAAGGCGCGGCGGGCGCGTCGTGCTCGTCGATCCGCGGCGCACCGGCAGCGCACGGCATGCGAGCGAGTGGCTGCCGATCCAGCCGGGCACCGACGCCGCGTTCTTGCTCGCGCTCGCGAACGTGATCTTCGCGGAGAAGCGAGAACGCCTGCGCGGCCTCGAATTGCGTGCGAACGGCCTCGCCGAGCTGCGCGCCCTCGTCGCCGAGTTCACGCCAGAATCCGTTGCCGGCGCGTGCCGTATTCCCGCGGAGACGATTCGCCGCATCGCGCGGGAGTTGTCAGGGGCCGAGCGCGCCGCGGTGTACGGGCGCATCGGCACGTGCAACCAGGAGTTCGGCACGCTCGCGTCGTGGGCGGTCGACGTGCTCAATGTCATTACGGGCAACCTCGACCGCGAGGGCGGCGCGATGTTCGCGAACCCGGTGGCGTGGTCGCTCACTTCGCTGCCGAACCCCGAGTTCGCGGGCGGCGTCACGTTCGGGCGCTGGAAGACGCGCGTGCGCGGTGCGCCCGAAGTGTTAGGGCAGGTGCCGGTCTCGTGTCTCGCAGAGGAGATCGCGACGCCTGGCGACGGCCAGCTGAAGGCGCTGATCACGATCGCGGGCAACCCGGCGATCTCCGCGCCGGGCGCGGATCGGCTCGACGACGCGTTGCCGCAGCTCGAGTTCATGGTGAGCCTCGACAACTGGATCAATGAGACGACGCGCCATGCGCATGTGATCCTGCCCGGCCTCTCGCAGCTCGAGCAGCCGCACTACGACGAGATGATCTGGAGCTGGGCGATCCGCAGCGCCGCGAAATACTCGCCGCGCCTTTACGACCCGGGCCCGCGCCCCGAGGAGTGGGAGCTGCTGCTCACGCTCGCGGCGATCTGCAAAGGCGCGAAGGTCGCCGACGCGAACCCGCGAGCGCTCGATCAGCTGTTCTTCGCGGGCCTCGTCGCCGGCCTCACGCAGCTGCCGAGCTCGCGCATTCACGGGCGCGACGCCAGCGAAATCGTCGCCGCGAGCGAAGGCGTCGGCCCGGCGCGCATGGCCGACCTCGCGATCCGCACTGGCCCGTGGGGCGACGCGTACGGCGCGAATCCCGGCGGCTTAACGCTCGCCGAGATCGCGAAGCACCCGAACGGCATCGATCGCGGCCCCCTCACGCCGCGGCTCGACGAGGTACTGCAGACGCCATCGCGAAAGATCGAGCTCGCGCCGCCGTACATCACGGCGGATCTCCCGCGCCTGCGCGCGCGGCTCGCGCGCGACGAGGACGCGCTCGTGCTCGTCTCGCGCCGCCACGTGCGCAGTAACAACTCGTGGATGCACAACGTCGCCTCGCTCGTGAGCGGCCGCGAGCGCTGCACGCTGCTGATCCATCCCGACGACGCGAAGCGCCTCGGCGTGAAGGACGGAGCGCCCGCACGCGTGACGTCGCGCGCGGGAAGTTTGGTTGCGCCCGCGGAAGTGAGCGACGAGATGATGCCCGGCGTCGTGTGTCTCCCGCACGGCTGGGGCCACGACAAGCCGGGCACGCGCACGTCGACGGCGCGCGCGCACGCGGGCGTCTGTAACAACGTGCTCGCGCCGGGGGATGCGGTGGACGTGCCGAGCGGCAACGCGATCGTGAACGGGATCCCGGTGGAGGTGAGCGCGGGCTGAGCGCGCCTGTTAGGTGCTCGCCTTCTAGTGCGCCGCTCGCGCGGGCGGGGGGCGCGCTGCGCCTCGCCCGCTCGGCCGCTGCGCGTGGTGGCTCGGTGTTGCGGTGCGCCGGGGCGTGAGAATGTTCGGGGCGTTCCGGGCTTGGGGGCGGCCTGCGCCTGGGGCTCGGCTTCGCGCGCCCCCCGCCCGTGCTCGCGGAGCGGGGTT
>JANNKN010000378.1:0-5319 GCA_031396315.1 Deltaproteobacteria bacterium | reverse complement strand
GCGCGAGCGCCTGCTCCGCGATTTCCTGAGAAGTCGCCGCGACCGCCGCGATCGCGTCCGGCGCTTCGATCCTGCACGACGACCTCCGCACCAAGGGCATGAAGGATTCGGGCAAGACCAACGTCGCCGCGCGCGTCGCATTCGGGAAGGGCGACATCGAGAAGGGCTTCGCGCAGGCCGACGTGGTGGTCGAGCGCACGTACCGCACGCAGACCGTGCACCAGGGCTACATCGAGCCTCACGCCGTGGTCGCGCGCACGAATACGGACGGCCAGTCGGTCGTCTGGTGCTGCACGCAGGGCGCGTTCATGGTGCGGAGCTACTGCGCGGCGGTGCTCGGCCTCGAGCTCTCGAAGCTGAAGGTGATCCCGAGCGAGATCGGCGGCGGCTTCGGCGGCAAGACGACGGTCTACACCGAGCCGATCGCGGTGCTGCTCTCCCGCAAGACCGGGCGGCCCGTGAAGATCGTGATGTCGCGTGAGGAGGTGTTCCGCGCGACGGGGCCCGCGGGTGGCTCGAAGATCGAGATCAAGCTCGGCGCGAAGCGAGATGGCACGATCGTCGCCGCCAGCTCGCGGCTCTGGTACGACGCAGGCGGCTTCCCGGGCTCGCCGGTCGGCGCGGGCTCGATGACGGTGTTCGCGTCCTACGACGTCGCAAACGTGGCGATCGAAGGCTTCGACGTCGTCAGTAACAAGCCGAAGACGGCAGCCTACCGCGCGCCGGGCGCTCCGCAGTCGGCGTTCGCGACGGAGCAGGCGCTCGACGAGCTCGCGGCGCTGCTGAAGATCGACCCGATCGACTTGCGCCTCAAGAACGCGGCGAAGGAAGGCACGCAGGCGCCCTACGGCGCGAAGTTCAACCGCGTCGGCTTCATCGAGACGCTCGAGGCGGCCAAGAAGCACCCGCACTACAAGGCGCCGCTCGGACCGAACCAGGGCCGCGGCGTCGCGTCGGGCTTCTGGTTCAACGTGGGCATGATGTCGAGCGCGGAGGTGCACCTCGCCGAGGACGGCACCGCGACGGTGATTACGGGCAACCCGGACATCGGCGGCTCGCGCACCTCGATGGCGATCTGCGTCGCCGAAGAGCTCGGCATCGACGTCACGAAGGTGCGGCCGCTGGTCGGCGACACCGAGACCGCGGGTTATTGCGATCTCACCGGCGGCAGCCGCGTGACGTTCGCGACCGGCCTCGCGTGCATCGAAGCCTCGCGCGACATCATCCAGCAGCTGCGTGAGCGCGCGGCCAAGACCTGGGGCTGCGAGAGCGCGCTCGTCGAGTTCGTCGACGGCCGCTGCCTGCCGACGAAGGCGTCGGGCCTCGATCACACACCCATCACCGTGGCGCAGATTGCGCAGCACATGGGGAAGACCGGCGGCCCGATCAATGGCCGCGCCCAAGTGAATCCGCGCGGCGCGGGACCGGGCTTCTCGACGCACCTGTGCGACGTGCAAGTCGACCCCGAGACCGGGCGCGTGGACGTGATCCGGTACACCGCGATCCAGGACGCCGGCAAGGCCGTGCACCCGGGTTACGTCGAGGGTCAGATGCAGGGCGGCGCTTCGCAGGGCATCGGCTGGGCCCTCCACGAGGAGTACGTGTTCGACGAGAACGGCGTGCTCGAGAACGCGGGCTTCCTCGATTATCGGATGCCGGTGGCGAGCGATCTCCCGATGATCGACACGGTCGTGATCGAGGTGCCGAATCCGGGGCACCCGTACGGCGTTCGCGGCGTCGGGGAGACGCCGATCGTGGCGCCGCTCGCGGCGGTCGCGAACGCGGTGCATGCGGCCACGGGCAAGCGCATGACCGAGCTGCCGATCTCGCCGCCGCGGCTGCTCGCGGCGCTGCAGCAATGACAAAGTAGAGCCGTGGCCGTCGTGACCATCCCCCCGTCCCTGCGCGCGCTGACCGGCGCCGAGCGCGTGACACTCGCCGCCGCGAACGTGCGCGGGTTGTTGGGCGCGCTCGAGGCGCGCTACCCGGGCTTCGGCGAGGCACTCGGCCCGCGCTTCGCAGTCGCGATCGACGGCGACATTCGCAGCGACGCCGATTTCGAGCCGCTCGAGGGCGCGACCGAGGTCACCTTCTTGCCGCCGCTCGCGGGCGGGTGATCCGGCAAACGGAACCAGGAGAACCCCATGCAGAAGTCGTTCGAAGCGCCCCATTCCGTGGAGGAAGCGGTCGCCACGCTCGCGAAGCACGGCGCCGCGGCGCGCGTCCTCGCCGGAGGCACCGATCTGCTCGTGCAGATGCGCAGCGGCGCCAAGAAGCCCGGGGTCGTGGTCGACCTGAAGCGCATCGCCGAGCTGACGGCCATCACGCTCGATGCGAAGGGCGCGACGATCGGCGCCGCCGTGTGCGGCGACGCGCTCTCGGAGCGCAAGGACCTAATCGCACTGTGGCCGGGCCTGCTCGAGGCGGCTGGCCTGATTGGCTCGAAGCAAGTGCAGGGACGCGCGTCGATCGGCGGCAACCTGTGCAACTCGTCGCCGGCGGCGGACACGACGCCGGCGCTGATCGCGAACGAGGCGCGCTGCATCATCGCGGGCCCGAATGGGCGCCGTGAAGTTGCGGTGGAGAAGTTCAACACGGGCCCGGGCAAGAACGTGCTCGCGCCCGGCGAGCTGCTCGTCGCGCTGTTCGTGCCGCTTCCCGCGGCGCGCACCGCGGACGCGTACCTGCGCCTCATCCCGCGCACCGAGATGGACATCGCCGTCGTAGGCGCCGGCGTGCGCATCACGCTCGCAGCCGACGGCAGCTGCACTGCGGCGCGCGTGGTACTCGGCGCGGTGGGACCGACGGCGTTCCTCGTACCGGAGGCAGCGGCGGCTCTCGTCGGCAAAAAAATCGACGACGCTTCGCTCGCTGCCGCTGCCGCTGCGGCTTCCGCAGCCGCGCGTCCGATCGACGACAAGCGCGGCACGATCGTCTACCGCACGCAAATCTCGGGCGTGCTGACGAAGCGCGCCGCTCAGATCGCCGCCGATCGCGCCGCCGCTCGCAAACAATAATAACTGGGCCGCAAGCGAAGCGCGCAGCGAGGCGCAGCCGAGCGAAGCTCCCAGGACTTGGAGAACGGAATCATGTCGAAGCTCCACATCGAGACCACCCTCAACGGCGAGACCGCCGAGTTCCTGTGCGAGCCGCACCAGACGCTGCTCGACGCGCTCCGCAACGACATCGGGCTCACGGGCGTGAAGGAAGGCTGCGCGACCGGCGACTGCGGCGCATGCAGCGTGATTTTCGACGGGCGCCTCACCTGCGCCTGTCTCGTGCTCGCCGCCGAAGCGCAGGGGCGCAAGGTCGAGACCATCGAAGGCGTCGCGAAGCCGGGCAAGCTCCATCCCGTGCAGCAGAAGCTGCTCGAGCACGCGGGGCTCCAGTGCGGCGTGTGCACGCCGGGCATCGTGATCGCGGCGAAGGCGCTGCTCGAGAAGAACCCCGACCCGAGTGAGCGCGAGATCCGCTTCGGCCTAGCCGGCAACCTCTGCCGCTGCACGGGCTACGACAAGATCATCCGCGCCGTGCAGGACGCCGCCGCGACGATGCGCGCCTAGCTCGCGCGCGCTCTTCCTTGCCCCGGCGCGCCACGGCGTAATAATCGCCCGATGGCGCAGGGTGCAGAACTTCTCGTGCTCCTGCTCGCGGGCGTGACCCTCTTCCGGCTGGCGCGGCCCTTGCGCGACCTGCTCGAAGCGTGGTTTGCGCGCACGTTCCCTGACAACCGCCGGGATCGCGTCGTCCAGCTGCACAGGCGCAGAAACGGCGGATTCGGCGCGGAGGATCCCGATGGCGATTGACCGTCCGACCGTGGGCCCGCGCCTGTTCGCGAACATCGTCACGATTGGGCTCGTGCTGATGTTGCTGATCGCGCTGAGCTCTTCGTTCACGATCGTTCAGCCCGGCAACGTGGGCGTCGTGTTCAACCGCATGACCGGCGCGCTCCGCACGGCCGGGCAGGGCCTCGTCTGGAGGATCCCGTTCGTGACGGACGTGCAGTCGTACCCGGTGGCGCTGCGGACCTACACGATGGTCGCTCGCTCCTCCGAGGGCTCGTCCGAGGGCGACGACTCGATCGATCTGCCGACCAAGGAAGGTCAGCACATCCGCCAGGACATCTCGGTCACCTACAACACGAGCCAGGACCGCGCAGCGGATGTGTTTCGCGCCTTCCGCGGCGCCGACATCGGAGACATCGAGTCCACCTTCATTCGCCGCACGATCATTACGGTCTCGCAGAATGCAGCGGGGCAGATGTCGCTCACCGGCATCATCTCGGAAGATCGCGGCTTGCTGCAGACGCGCATCGAGCGCGGCCTTCACGACGAGATGACGAAGATGGGCTTCATCGTCGACAAGGTGAACCTCGGCGCGAGCCATCTGCCGCAGACGATCGAGCAACAACTCCAGCAGAAGATGGCGGCGCAGCAACAAGCGCAGCAGGCCGAGTACGAGCTGCAGCGCCAGGTGACGCTCGCCAAGGCGCGCGTCGCGGAAGCGCAGGGCGAGGCCGACTCGACGCTGGTAAAGGCGAAGGCACAGTCGGAAGCGAATCGATTGCTGCAGGAATCTCTGACGCCGCTGCTCGTCGAGACCAAGAAAATCGAGAAGTGGAACGGCGAGCTGCCGAGCGTGACGGGCGGCGCAGTGCCGTTCCTGGATGTGACGGCGCGCCCGAAGGGCGATTAGGGCGCTGCGAGCGCCGCCAGCACGCGCGCGCCCGCCTCGTCGCCCGCAGTCACCGGCACGATCGCGACCTCGTCGGCGCCCGCGGCGAAATAATCACTCAGGCGCGCGCGCAGGGTGCGCTCGTCGCCCAGCATCGCGACGGCCTCGAGTAGCGCGCGCGGCACCTCCTCTGCGAGCTGTCGTTGCGCTTCGCCCGCCCGCGCGCGGTCGACGAGCGCGCCGAAGCCCGCCGCGCGGAACATTTCGCCGTAGCCGGGCGGGGCGAGGTAGACGCACACCTGACGCGCGAGCTGCGCAATGCCCTCGGTGCTCGGCTCGTGCGCCGCGGCGACCCAGACCGCGAGCCGCGGGCAAGCGCGGCCCGCGGCGCGCGCCTCGCGCTCGAGCGCGCTTCGAACGTCGCGCACGGCCGCCGGCGTCACGAGGTTGAGCACCACGCGATCCGCCTCGCGCGCCGCCACCGCGAGCATCTTCGGCCCGAACGCCGCGAGCGTCAGCTCGGGCGCGGGCAGCGCGACACGCAGCTTGAAGCCGTGTTCGGCTCGCTCGCCACGCAGCAAGGGCCGCAACGCGGCGAGCGTTTCCTGCGCGAGCTCGGGCAGCCGCGCGTACGCCCGGCCGTGC
>JANNKN010000348.1:0-3414 GCA_031396315.1 Deltaproteobacteria bacterium | reverse complement strand
GCGCGAGCGCGGGCTGCGCACGCGTGTGCGCGCTGCTCGCTGCGCGGCTCGCGGAGGGTGCGACTCTTGCGCGCGCGCTCGAAGCGATGCGCGCAGAGGCGCACTACACGGGCGCCGAGCAGCGCAGCGTCTGACGCGCGCGCAGGCCCGCGCGCGCTAAAGCGGCAGCGCGCGCATGCCAGCAGAGTGCGCGCGTAGCCACGCGCGCACCGGCTCGCGCGCGGCGTCGGGCAGCGCTGCCAGCGCGCGCATCTCCCGGGCGGACCGCGCTTCTTCGACCGCACGGCTCGCGCCTGGCTCCGCTGCGCACGCGCGCACGAGGGGTGCGAGCTCGATGCCCGCGACCTGCCACGTTCCGAGCGGGCGTTCGGGCGTGAGCACGACCTCGCGCTCCTCGATCCAGCCGTCACACACGACCGGCCGCATCGCGAGCGCGAGCGTTGCGCCTCGGTCCCCAGCGTGAGCCGGTGCTGTGTCGGGCCACGCGGCGCGCGCTTCCCAGAAGGCTCCGCCGTGGTGCACGGCGCCGAGCGCGTAGAAATCTCGGGAGACGCGGGCAAAGCGCAGGAAGAGCTCGCGCGCGCGCTCGATGTAGAAGCTGCGCGCGAGCTCGGCGCGCTCGGGCCTTTGCAGCCAGGTGCGGATCACCGCCGGCGCGACGAGGGCCGTCGACAACGCCTGGAAGACGCCGTTGCCCGAGAGCGGATCGACCGCCAGCGCTGCGTCGCCCACGCGCAGGCCGCGTTCGGTGACGAGTGCGCCGTCCAGCACGGGCGTCGCGGCGCGCGCGAAGGCCTCGCCATCGGGTGCCATGCCCCCTAACAGCTCGCGGCAAGAAGCGTCGTCGCGGAGCGCGCGCTCGCAGTCTGCGGCGAGCTCGGCACGGGCTGGCGCGGCGTTCGCGTCCCATGCGAGCTGCGTGGTGAGCGCGCCGCGGCCATCATCCGCGAGCCACGCCCAGCCCTCGGCGAGCGAGACGATCGCGATGCGCGGCACGCCCGCCGCTGGCAGCGCGCGCGCTGCGCTCACCGCGCGGCGCCAGCGCTGCACGATGCAGAGCAGCTCTGGCCCGCGTTCCCGGGCGCCGCCGCTCGGCGCCGCGCGGCCTCTTGCCTCCACCACGAAGCGCGCTTCGAGGGCGGGGCCGATGGCGAGCGCGATGCGCGTCACGGCGTCGCGGGAACTCACGTCGATCGCTTCGTCACGAATCACGCGCACGCCGCGCCGCGTGAGATCTGCGAGCAAGCCCGCGTCGAAGGCCGCGCGCTCCACCTGCGCTTCGCCCGGCAACTCGCGCGCGTCGCCCGCCCAGCGCACTTGCCGCAGCCCGGATGTTTCCATCGCATCGAGCGCCGCCTCGACGCCCAGCGCGCGCAACGCCGCGACGACGCGGACGGAGAAGCTCTCGCGCTGGCCGCGCGTCCGAGGCGCGCGACCCGCGACCACGGTTACATCGAAGCCGAGCGCAGCGAGCCCAAGCGCCACCGCGGCGCCTGCAGGCCCGGCGCCGAGCACGACGATCGAGGCGGCCTCCGACATCGCGCGAGTCTCGCATCGATTCGCGGCCCAGGGTCGAGGCGCGCCGACGCCCGGCGGGGCGAGCGCAGTGCGCGGCGTCGCGTTATCTCCCGCGCCGCATGGGGGAAGGCCAGTCCGCGCCGGACGAAGCGGCGCGCAGCACCGGGACGACGCGGCGCGTCTGGGCGCTCGCGTGGCCCGCGATCCTGACGAACCTGCTGCAATCTGCGGTCGGGTTGGTCGGCGCGGCGGTCGTGTCGCGCCAGCTCGGCACGAGCGCGATCTCGGCCACCGGCGTCGGCGGCAGGATCTTCTTCACGCAGCAAGTCGTGCTGATGGCGGTCACCACGGGCACGATGGCACTCGTGGCGCGCGCGTGGGGCGCAGGCAACCGCGCAGAGGCAGAGCGCATCACGCGCACGTCGCTCTGGCTGTGCGGGGCGCTCGCGGCCATCGTGATGGTGCCGTGCATCGTGTTCGCCCACGCACTCGTCGGCTGGTTCGGCCTCGATGGCCCGACCACCGAGCTCGCCGCGACTTACGTGCGCTGGGTGAGCCTCTCCGCGCTGCCGTTCGCGGGCGGCATGGTGATCGCGACCGCGCTGCGCGCGGCAGGCGACACGCGCACGCCTCTCGGGATCAGCATCGCGGGCGCGACGCTGAACATCGTCGCGCTCTGGGTGCTCGTCGGCGGGGGCTTTGGCGTGAAGTCGATGGGCGTCGCCGGCGCCGCGATCGCGAACTCGATCGGCGCGCTCGTTGGCGCCGCGATCTCTCTCTGGCTCTGGCGCCGCGGCGCGCTCGTGATCGGCCCCGCGTCGGGCGGCGATGACTTCGATCGCACGCGCATCTGGCGCTTGTTCCGCATCGGGATCCCGGCCGGCGCCGAGGGTCTCGGTTTCCAGGTCGGCTTCATGGGCTTCATCTGGATCATCGCCCGCTACGGCAATGAGGCGAACGCGGCCTATCAGCTCGGCGTGAACCTGCTCGCGTTCTCGTTCCTGGTCGGGCAAGCGTTCTCGATCGCCGCCTCGACGCTGGTCGGCCAGCACCTCGGCGCGAACGATGCAGCGGGCGCCGAACGCAGCGGCTGGCGCGCGATGTCGCTCGCGATCGGCGTGATGATCGTGTTCGGCGGCGTCATCATCGGGTTGGCCGAGCCGCTCGCGCATTTCCTCAGCCCGAACGATCCTGAAGTCGTGCGCCTGACGGTGCGGTTCATCTGGGTGCTCGGCTCGGTGCAGGCGCTGATGGCGATCGAGTTCACGCTCGGCGGTGCGCTGCGCGGCGCGGGCGACACGATCTTTCCGTTCATCACTGTGATGAGCGGGCTCACCTTCGGGCGGCTGCTGTTCGCGGCGATCTTCATGTCGCTCGGCAAGTCGATCGAGTGGATCTATGCCGCGTTGATCGCGGACTACGTCATCAAGGGCGTGATGTTCGTCAGCCGCTTCCGCAGCGGAGCCTGGAAGCGCATCCAAATCGAGCGCGAAGAATCGCTCGTGCTCGATGCGGCGCCGGAGACCGAGGCCGGCTGACCTGCGCGCGCGGTCGAGGTGTGCAGCGTTGCTCCGAGCGCGGGCGCAGCGGGCGGCGGCGGGGCGGAGGGGCGCGGCTTCGGGCCCTTGGCGTTGGGGTGTGCGGTGGTGGGTGGGGGCGGCGCGCTTCATGTGGGCGTGCTTGCGCGCTCGCGGCCCAGGCTTCGGCGCACCGCGGTTTGCGGCGATTGGGATGGGAACCGGGCCCTCCGCTCGCGCTCCCTCTGCCCCGCCGCCGCCCGCTGCGCCCGCGCTCTTGTGCGGGTGCGTCGTGGGGCTGGGCGGTGTGCGGCCGGATTGCTTGGCTTCGCACGTCGGCTTTCGCAAGGGAGGGCGCCGCTCGGGGCCGCATTGGCGG
>JANNKN010000327.1:0-10725 GCA_031396315.1 Deltaproteobacteria bacterium | reverse complement strand
GCGCGACGCCGAGCGCGAGCTGCGGGCGCGCACGCCGCGAGAGCGAGAACGTGAAGAGCGCACCGAGCCCCACACACGTGAGCGTGACGACGAGCACCGCGCCGAAGGCGTAGGCCGACTGATTCGAGATGCGTCCGAGCGCCTGCGCGAACAGGCCCTGCGCGGCGAACGTGCCGAAGCCCGAGAGCGCGGCGAGTCGAAGGAGCCACGCCGGGAGACCCGGGCCCAACGGCAGGTGCGCGTCGTCGCTCCGCGCGAGTGCGAGCGGTGGCACGCGGCCCGCGCGCAGCGAGGCCGCGCACGCGGCTGCACCCGCGACTGCGAGCAGCGCAGCGCCGCAAGTGAGAGAGCCCGAGAGCCCGAGGCGCTCCACCAAGACGAATGTCGCGAGAGCCGCGCCGGCTGCGCCCGCGAGCGCGTTCAGCGCGTAGAGCCCGACGCCGGTGCTCGCGAGGGTGCGCTTGCCGCCGAGCGTCGCGGCGAACAGGCACGGAGCGAGGGCTCCGAGCGCGAGCGTCGCGGGCAGTGTCGAGAGCAGCGCCGCGACGCCGCGCGCTAGCGCAAGCAGCAGGGGCTGCGCGAGCAGGGCGTCGTACTGCGTGTCCAGCACCGCAGTCGTCGCTCGTAACAACTGCGGCGTAGCGAGCGCGCCGAGCGCCGCCGCCACGCCGAGCGCGCCGAACGCGCGCAGCGGGTTCGCCGAGCGCTCTGCGATGCGGCCGCCGAGCCGCGCGCCGCCCGCCTGCCCGATCACGAGCGCCGCGAGCGTTGCGGCGATCGCCGCGCTCGCTCCGCCGAGAGCGAGACGCAGCTCGCGCAGCCAGAGCGTCTGCACAATCAGCGCGGCGACGCCCGTGAGCGCGAACAGCGCAGCCGCGAGCGCGAGCGGCGCGCGCGAGCCGCCGAATCGCGCCTCGATCACGCGCCCGTGCCCCGCTGCGCGAGTGCGGCTTCGACGCGCGCGATGTCCGCGGGCACGTCGACCGGCACGCTCCGCCAGCCCTCGATCACTGCACAGCGGATGCGCTGGCCGTGCTCGAGCGCACGCAACTGCTCGAGCTGCTCGGCGCGTTCGAGCGGCGTCTGCGGGAGCCGTACGTACTCGAGCAGAAACGCGCGGCGATACGCGTACAGGCCGACGTGTTGCCAGAGGGGCGGCGCGGGCGAGTGGGTCCCAGCGCGTACGAACGGCACTGGCGCCCGCGAGAAGTACAGCGCATTCCCGGCGCGATCGAGCACCGCCTTCACGCGATTCGGGTCGCTCGCCGCCGCGGCATCCGATCGGTGCACCGCCGTTGCCATCGCGCACTCCGGCGCCGCGGCGAGTGCAGCCACGACCGCGTCGATCACGAAGCCCGCGATCAGCGGCTCGTCGCCCTGCACGTTGACGATGATCTCGGCGTCGAGTGTGGCCGCGACCTCGGCGATGCGATCGGTGCCGGTCGGATGCGCAGGCGAAGTCATCACGGCGCGCACGCCGAAGCGCGCGCACGCCGCGGCGATGCGCGCGTCGTCGGTTGCGACGATCACCTCCCGCAGGCACTTCGCCGTGCGCGCGCCCTCGACCACGTGCTGCAGCATCGGCTTACCGCCCAGCAGGGCGAGCGGCTTGCCTGGGAATCGGCTCGCGGCATAGCGGGCAGGAATGATCCCGATTGCGTTCACGCGGGCATGCTATCCGCGAGCTGCGGGATTCGCGCTCGGGCCTGCGTGTTACCGTGGGTCGCCGTGAACCCTCCGAGCCAGCGCCGCGTGATCGCCATCGCCTCGAACAAGGGCGGCGTCGGCAAGACCACGGTGGCGATGAACCTCGCGATCACGCTGCGGGCGCTGCACGAGGAGCTGCCGATTCTATTGGTGACGCTCGACGACCAGTCGATCGTCGAGCGCATGTTCCGGATCGGCGAGCGGCGGCCCGACGCGCGCACACTGCGCGATGCCTTCGCGCGGCGCAGCTTCGATGGCTGCCTCGAGCTCGGGCAGTTCGGCGTGCACTTCGTGCCGCCCGCCAGCGAGCTCGAGGCGCTGAAGATCCGCGCCGCCGAGCCGCTCACGCTCAAGCGCATGCTCGACGCGAGCACGTGGAACGGCCTCGTCATCCTCGACACGAAGAGTGACCTCGAAGCGTTGACGCGCGGCGCACTCGCCGCCGCGGATCTCGTGATCCTGCCAATCGCCGACCAGGCTTCGTTCGACGAGGCCGCGAAAGCGGTCGAGTTGTTGGGGAGGAACGGCGGGCGCCGCGAGCGCGGCCGCGTGCTGCTCACGCTGGTCGATCGCCGCACCAAGCTCGACGCCGAGGGCCGCGACCTCTACGACCGTCTCGTCGCCGCCATCGACGCGCGCGGCTGGCCGCGCTTCACCGCCTACCTGTCGCGCAGCCCGCGGGTCGAGGCACTGAACTCCGGCGCCAGCCGCCCGCGCTCGATTCTGCACGAAGGCAAGGGCACGCTCGTGCAGAAGCAGCTGCGCGAGCTCGCCGAAGAGGTGGGCAAGTTGTTGGGGCTCGGGGAAGTGCGCGAGCCGCGCGGAGCCGAGAATGCGGCGGCGCCGCGCGTGAGCGCGCCCCCGCTGCGCGAATTCGCCGCGGATCTCCGCAGCGCGCTGTTCCGCGGGCTGCGGGGACGCTGAGTGGCCGCGCGCAGGAAAGCCAGCAAGGCGCCGGCGCAAGCGAAGCGCCGCTTCTCGCCCGCGGCTGGCCCTCTCGACGGCATCCTCGTCGTGGACCTGACGCGCATCCTCTCCGGTCCGTATTGCACGATGATGCTGTGCGACCTCGGCGCGCGCGTGATCAAAGTCGAGCGCCCAGGCAGCGGCGACGACGCGCGCGCGATCGGCCCGTTCACTGCGGCGGGCTCCGCCTACTTCGCGAGCGTGAACCGCGGCAAGGAATCGGTAGCGCTCGATCTCAAGCAGCCAGCGGATCGCACGGCGTTCGAACGCCTCGTCGATCGCGCCGACGTGCTCGTCGAGAACTTCCGCCCCGGCACGATGGAGAAGCTCGGCTACGGCTGGAAGCGCGCGCGCAAGCGCTGGCCGAGACTCGTCTACGTGAGCGTCTCCGGCTTCGGCGACACGGGGCCGCTCCGCACGCGCCCCGCCTACGACATCGTCGTGCAGGCGATGGGCGGCATCATGAGCATTACGGGCGAGGCGGGCGGGAAGCCGACGCGCGTCGGCCGCTCGATCGGCGTCAACGCGGCGGGCATGTTCGCCGCAACGGGCACGATCGCCGCGCTGCATCAGCGCAGTGCGACCGGGCTCGGTGCGCGCGTCGACGTGGCGATGCTGGATGCGCAGGTCGCGCTGCTCGAGAACGCGATCGCGCGCTACGTCACGAGCGGCCAGGTGCCTGGCCCGATCGGGTCGCGACACCCGTCGATCACGCCTTTCGGCGCTTTCGAGACGCGGCGCGGGCAGGTAGTGATCGCGGCGGGCAATGACGGCCTCTTCCGCAAGCTGTGCGACGTGTTAGGGCTGCCCGCGCTCGCGCGCGATCCGCGCTTCGCCACGAACGCCGGGCGCTGCGCGAACGAGGCCGCACTGCGCGCCGAGCTCGAGCGTGCGCTCGCGAGTGCGGATTGCGATGCCTGGCTCGCGCGCCTCGAAGCCGCCGAGCTGCCCTGCGGGCCGGTGCAGAACGTCGCCGAAGTGCTCGCGCATCCGCAGGTGAGGGCGCGCAACATGGCGCTGCCCTTCGACGCGAAGGAGTACAAAGGAGTGCTCGTCGCGGGAAACCCGGTGAAGATCTCGACGATGCGGGAAAAGAAGAAGCTGAAGCCGCCGCCGAAGCTGGGAGAGCGGCGGGAGCCGTTCCCGACTCGCTAACCGTCTTCGCGGACCACGCGCCCGGCTTCCACGCGCCACACCTCGTCCGCGTCGCGAATCGTGCTGAGCCGATGTGCGATCACGAGCACCGCGCGCGTGCGGCTCGCTTCGCGGATCGCGGCGACGAGGCGTTGCTCGGTCTCCGGATCGAGCGCGCTGGTGGGTTCGTCGAGGATCAGCAGCGAGGCGTCGCGAACGAGCGCGCGCGCGATCGAGAGGCGCTGGCGCTGGCCGACACTGAGCGCGGAGCCGCTGCGACCGAGGGGCGCGGCCAGTTGTTGGGGAAGTGCACGTACGAACTCGTCGGCGCCCGCCTGCGCGAGCGCGCGCCAGAGCTCGGCGTCGCTCGCGCTCGGCTTCGCAAGGCGCAAGTTCTCGGCGACGCTGGCGTCGAAGAGCTGGGTTTCCTGGAAGACGAACGCGATCTGCGAGCGCAGCGAATCGAGATCGAGCCCAGCCAGATCGGCGCCGTCCCAGGTGATCCGCCCGGCGCTCGGCGTGAGGAAGCGCGGCAGCAGGTAGGCGAGCGTGGTCTTGCCCGCGCCCGCGGCGCCGACCAGCGCGGTGATGCGTCCCGGGCGCAGCGTGAGCGCGACGTCTGCGAGCAGGCGCGTGCCGTTCGGCAGCGCGACCGCGACGCCCTCGAGCGCGATCGCGCGCTCGAGCCGTGCGGCCGGCAGACCGCGCGGGCCGTCGCTCTCGCCGGGCAGATCCATCAGGCTGAACACGCGTTCGAGACCGGAGGCCGCATCTTGCAGGCGCAGCCAGAGCGCTCCGACATCGAGGCACGCAAAGCCGAGCAGGCCGAAGTAGGCGAGCAGCACCACGAAGTCGCCGCGCGAGAGCGCGCCGTCGATCACGAGGCCGCCGACGTGGAAGAACGCGATCGCGACCAGTACGGCGCCGGGTACGAGGCCCGCGACGAAGGCGCCCATCCCCAGCGCCATCTCGCCGCGGTAGCTCGCGAACGCGTCCCAGCTCGCGCGGTCGTAGCGTTCGCGCTGCTGCCTGCCAGCGCCCAATGCTTGCACCGCGAGCACATTGTGCAGGCCCTCTTCGAGCGTCGCGGTGGCGCTGGCGCCGCTCGAGCGCGCGCGCTCGGCGCGGCGCCGCATCGCGGCCGCGAAGGGCAGCGAGGAGAGCACCGCCACGACGAGCAGGCCTGCGCCGAGCTGCCAGAGCAACGGGTGTGCACCGAAGCTCGCGTTCATCGCGAGCACGACGCACACGCCGAAGATGCCCGAGGCGAGCGGCGAGAGTGCGATGCGGTAGACGGCCTGCGTGAGCGCGGGCGTGTCGTAGAGCGTGCGGAAGAGCGCGTCGCCCACGCTCTCGTCGTCGAAGGCGCGCAGCGGGAGCCGCTGCAGGCGCGCGAACACCGCGGAGCGGTAATGATGATTGAGGCGCTGCGTGAGGCGCAGCGTGAAGAGCGCGTCGGCGAGCCCGACGAGCCCGCTCGCGACGCTGCCGCCTTCGTTTGCTTCGTTCTCGGTGCGCGACGCGCGGTCGAAGCCGCCGGCGAGCTGCGAATCGGCCTGGCTGCGCTCGCTGGTGCTCATGCCGACGGCGCCGACGAGCAGCGCGAGCGCGAGCTGCAGCACGACACAGACGCCGAGCATCGCCTCCGGTGAGCCCGCGTAGGGCGCTAGCAGCGCGTCGAGGAACGCGGGATGTGGGAGCGGCTGCGCGCCGAGGGGAATGCCTTCGATCACATGGTCGACGATCAGCTTCATCGGCCACGGCAGCAATAACAACGGCAGTGCGCTGGCGAGCATCAGCGCGCCCTTGATCGCGAACGCGCCCTTCGCGGGCGCCACGTAGGCGAGCGCGCGCGCGAACAGCCGGAGCGTCGCGAGGAAGCCGCTCACGCGTGGCCTCGTTCGCGCGCGGGAGCGTTGCCGGCATCGTCGTGCGCGAGCAGGCGCGCGTAATGGCCGCCGCGAGCGAGCAGCGCGTCGTGCGTGCCTTCCTCCGCGATGCGTCCGTCTGCGAGTACGAGGATCTTCGTCGCGTGCCGAATCGTCGCGAGCCGGTGCGTCACGAGGAACACGAGTCGCCCCCGCGCCCAGCTGCGCAGGTTCTCGAGCACGCGGCGCTCGGTGTCGCCATCGAGCGACGCCGTGGGCTCGTCGAGGATCAGCAGCTGAGGCTGCTTCGCGAGCGCGCGCGCGAGCGAGATGCGTTGGCGCTGTCCGGTCGAGAGCTTCGCGCCGCGCTCGCCGAGCAGCGTCGCGTAGCCCTCGGGCAGCTGCGCGATGAACTCGTCGGCACAGGCGACGCGCGCGGCCTCGCGCACTGCGGCGTCGCTCGCGTCGGGTGCCGCGTAACGGATGTTCTCCGCGATCGTCGCCTTGAAGAGCAGGTTCTCTTGCAGCGCGATCGACGCCGCGCCCCGCCAGCTCGCGAGTGTTAGGGTACGCAGGTCCGCGCCGTCGACCGTAATGCGCCCGGCCTGCGGGTCCGCGAGCCGCAGCGCGAGCGACATCAGCGTGCTCTTGCCTGCGCCGGTCGCGCCGACGACCGCGATCACGCTGCCGGTGGGCGCCTCGAAGCTGACGTCCGCGAGCACGGGGCGATCCGCTTCGTACGCGAAGCGCACGTGCTCGAAGCGCAAGCCGTCGCGCAACCTGCCGAAGGCGCGGGCGTCCTGCGCGTCCTGCACCTCGGGCTCCAGGTCGAGCAGCTCGAACACCCGGTCGAGGCCGATCGCGACGTCTTGCGCGCGGCCGAGCGTGCGCAACAGCTGGCGCAGCGAGCCGACGCCGTCGCCGAAGCGGAGCTTCGCGTAGTTGTACGTGGCGAGCGTGAAGACGCCGAGACCGAGCGAGCCGAGGCCGATCGCATCGAGCCCCGGAATCGGCGCAGCGCGCGCGGCGCGGAGCGCGAGCCAAGCGCCGGAGGCGACGAGCGCGAGCGCGCCGCCCCAAAAGAGCGCGACGCTGAATTTTGCGAACAGCGAGCGCGCGGCGTAGGCGGCTTCGAAGGCGCCGAGGCTCGCGGCCTCGAAGCGCGCGAGTTCGAAGCGCTCGGCACCGTAGGCCTTGAGCACGCGAATTCCGGCGAGCGTCTCCTGGACGCGCGAGGTGAGGGCGCTCTGGGCTTCGCGCGCGCCGCGGAAGCGCACACGGAGGGGCGGAGCGAAGCGCGTGCCGAGCCACAGCATGCAAGGCGCGAGCACGATCAACATCGCCGCGAGCTGCCAAGAGAACAGCGCGCTCAGCGCGATTGCGAACACGAAGCGCGCGACGTTGGCCGCGGGGATCAGCAGCAACAGCTCGACGAGCTGCGTCGCCATGGAGCTGTCCTGCAGCGCGCGATAGAGCGCGTCGCCGATGCGTTGTCGCGCATGGAAGCGCATCGACTGCTGCTGCAGGCGCTCGACGAGGCGCACGCGCAACAGCTGATTCACGCGCTGCAGGATCCAGACTTGGTAGTAATAGAGCGCGAGAAAGAGCGGCGTGACGAGCACACTGGCGACGCTGCCGATGACGACGGCGCGCAGCAGAATCTCGCGGCGCTGCTCCGCACTCGGTGCGGCTTCGACGGCGAGGCCGAGTAGGCGCGCGGCGAGCGGTGCGAGTGGCTCGCCTTCGAGCGCGCGCGTCCAGACCAGATCGAATAGGAATGCCCCTACCGGGAAGAAGAGCAGGGCGAGCGCGCTGAAGCCCGCCGCGAGCGCGAGTAGGTGGCGGCGCACCGGCGCGAGCAGCACGAGGCAGCGGGCGGCGAGGCGTGCGAGCGCGCGGGGCCCGAGCGCGGGTGCGCTGCCGTTCGCGGGCTCAGTCGGCGGGGAGGCGGATTCGGCTGCGGCGGGCACGCGACTCCGGAAGCGAGATGGGCGGGCGCGCAGTGTAGAGACGCCCGCGTGTCCGATCGCGTCCGGCCCGCAAGTTCCTTGGGTTTGACCCTGCAAAGCGGCTCGGCGGCGTCGCGCATGCGATGCTCGCGCAGCTCGCCCGGGCTGCCCTCCGACCCGCGCGGGCAGGGCGGAGGCAGCAGGCGGCGCATCGAGCTCGGCGGCTCCCACGCAGCGAGGGGGGAGGCCTTTGGGGAGGCGTTTCGTGTCGAAATCGCGCGGCTGTATGCGCTGCGCGTCGAGAACGCGCTCCGCCAAGCTGCGCAGTACGGAGGCGGCGTCACGCGCGAGGCCGATCTGCTGCACCTAGCCGGCGCCTGCCTCCTGGCGAGCGAACACTTCGACCCGCGCGGCACCGAGGAGTTGCGCGGCATCGCGCGGGGCGCGCGACTCGGGGCCGAGCAGGTGCTCGCGATGAACGGGCTCACGGATCTGCGCGACGGGCTCGCCTGGGGCGTGCGCAGCGAGGTGGGCGCCGAGGGCTGCACCGCGCTGATCGTGCAGCGCGACGCCTCGGCAGACGGGCGCCCACGCCTCGCGCAGAGCTGGGATCTGGCGAGCGACAACGCGCAGTTCGTCGTGTTCGTGCATCGCAAGCCGACGAGCGGCGCGCAAACTTGGTCGATCACGACCGTCGGCTGCCAATCGCTGATGAGCCTCAACGAGCACGGCCTCGCGCTCGGAACGACCAACCTGCGCACGCGCGACGCCGGCGTCGGAGTGCCGTACCTCGGGCTGATCCACCGCGCGCTCGAGGAGCGCAGTGCCGCCGAAGCTGCCCGCGTGATCGCCGCGGCGCCGCGCGCGGGCGCACACAGCTACCTGGCGCTCGATCGCGCCGGCGTGGGCGCCGTCGTCGAGTGCACCGGCAAGCTCGCGCACACGTTCGTGGTGGCGCGCGGCACGCACGTCCACACGAATCATTGTCAGGTCGCCGCGCACATCGCGCTCGAGGCCGACACGCCGCGTAAATCCTCCGAGGCTCGGCTCGCGCGCATGCGCGAGCTGCTCGCCGCACGCGCGGGCCAGATCGACGCCGCGTTTCTGCGCGCTTGTTATGCCGATCCGGCCGGCGGCGCGCTCGCGATCTGCCGCCAGGATTTCGACGGCATCAGCACGAACGCCGCGAGTGTGATGACGCCGGAGACCGGCGAAATGTGGGGATGCGCGGGCGTGCCCGACGCGCCTGAGAAGTGGGAGCGCTTGCGCTGAAGCTCGCGTGCGGGCCGCGCGCTAGAGCTTCGCCTCGACGCTCGCGCTCTGGCCGTCGCTCTCCGCGACCTCGACCGCGAGCGCGTCGATCGGCAGCCGTGCAATCGCCTTCGCGAGCTCGCGCCAGAGGTGCTGAGCGAGGCACTCGACGGTGATGTTGGGGACGGGCAGGCGCACGACGTCGCCCGCCGGCAACTGGTAGGTGCGCCTCGCGACGCGCGCCTCGATCTCGTCGCCGCGCGCCTCGATCGCGACCTGCGCGCTCGGCTCGGGCAGCAGCACGCGTTCGTCGAGCGACGCGCACAGTCTGCGGAGCTCGTCCTTCACGATGCGCGCCTCGACCAGCATGCCGTCCGCAGCGAGCCGCTCGCCGCTCAGCGCGACGCTCACGCGGTAGTTATGGCCGTGCAGGCGCTCGGCGCTTCCGTCCGCGAACCAAGTGAAGTGCGCCGCCGAGAATTTGAAGTCGCTCTTCGCGAGGCGCAGGGTGAAGCGAGTCGAGGAAGACACGCGATCACTCTAGCCCGGCACGCGCGCGTTGATACTGTCCGCCGCCGCCGCGGATCGCGCGTGCGCCAGGGAGAAGCGAAGTGAGCGAGAAGAAATCGGCGACGGGCTCCTGCACGCGATGCCGCGCGGAGCTCGATCTCGCCTCGGTGCGGGTCGGCGACGCGTGGTATTGCCGCTCGGCGTGCGCTGCGGGCGACACGACGCGACGGCCGGCGCAAGTGGCCGAGGAAGCCCTGATCAATCGCCCGCGCCGCCAGTATGGGCGCCGCGACGCCAGGGAACTGCGTCGCCCGAGCGCGTAGCGCGCTCTCCCGCGAGCCGACTGGCCGCGCAGCCTGGCTTCGCGCGAAGCTCAGGGGCCGAGCACACACGCTCGGCGTACGGAGGATCGCGCGATGTCTCGCTATGCAGGCAAGGTCGTCATCGTCACCGGCGCTTCGGGCGGAATCGGCCGCGCCACCGCGAAGCGGCTCGCGTCCGAGGGCGCGAGCCTGTTGCTCACGGATCTCGCGGGGCCGGGGCTCGAGGAGGCAGCCCACGAATCGAAGGGCGCGCCGCGCGTCGAGACGCTCGCAGTCGACGTGAGTCGCGAGGACGACGTGAAGCGCATGATCGAGACCGCGGTCGCGCGGCTCGGCGGGCTCGATTTCCTCGTCAACAACGCGGGCATCGAGGGCGCCGTGCTGCCGATCGAGGAGTATCCCGTCGACGTGTTCGACCGAGTGCTCGCGGTCAACGTGCGCGGCGTGTTCCTGGGCGTGAAGCACGCGGCGCCTGCGCTGAGGCGCCGCGGCGGCGGCTCGATCGTGAACCTCGCCTCGGTCGCGGGCCTGCAGGGTGAAGCGAACATCGCCGCCTACGTGGCGAGCAAGCACGCGGTCATCGGCATCACGCGCTCCGCCGCGCTCGGACTAGGCCCGCACAACATTCGCGTGAACTCGGTGTGCCCTGCGCCGGTCGAGACGCGCATGATGCGCTCGCTCGAGGCGGGCCTCGGCGGGAA
Source organism: Deltaproteobacteria bacterium (assembly GCA_031396315.1). Classification (GTDB taxonomy): domain Bacteria; phylum Myxococcota_A; class UBA9160; order UBA9160; family UBA6930; genus VGRF01. The sequence goes on along the minus strand of JANNKN010000327.1, from coordinate 316 downwards.
CGCCGCGTCCGCCGAGATCGTGAAGAAATCGATCAGCGAGCGCATCCCGCTCGGCCGCTACGCCGAGCCCGACGAGATCGCCGCGCTGATCGCGTTCCTCGGCAGCGACGACGCCAAGTTCATCAACGGCAGCCAATACACGATTCACGGGGGGATGAATCCCCATTGACTCCGGCTTTTGCTCCGCCGCAGCGCGCGCCGGCATCCCCGCTGGCGGCGTTGGGGGCCCCACCCCCGACGGAAGTAAGGCGTCGGGGGGGGCGCCGTGCCACCGGGGGGCCCGCCCCCCCCCCGGCACGGCGAAGGTGGGGGGGGG
>JANNKN010000314.1:0-2070 GCA_031396315.1 Deltaproteobacteria bacterium | reverse complement strand
TCAAGCTCGACGAGCTGGCGCTGCAGCGCGATCTCGGCGAACTCGCGCGCGTGCCGCGCTGGGCGATCGCGTTCAAGTTTCCCGCGCAGCAGGAGACGACCGTCGTCGAGGAGATCTTCGCGAGCGTCGGGCGCACCGGCGCGATCACCCCGGTCGCGAAGCTGCGGCCGGTGTTCGTTGGCGGCGTCACGGTCTCGAACGCGTCGCTGCATAATCAGGACGAGATCGATCGCAAGGACGTGCGCGTCGGCGACACGGTGCTGATTCAGCGCGCGGGCGACGTGATTCCGCAGATCGTGTCGGTGGTGCTCGCGGCGCGGCCCGAGAGCGCGCTGCCGTACAAGCTGCCGAGCGCGTGCCCGGTGTGCGGCACCGACGTGGTGCGCGCCGAGGGCGACGCGGTGACGCGCTGCCCGAGCCGCGCCTGCCCCGCGAAGCTGAAGAACCGCTTGCTGCACCTCGCGGGCCGCGGCGCGCTCGACGTCGACGGCCTCGGCGAGAAGATCGTGACGCAGCTGCTCGAGCGCGAGCGGATCGCGACGCTGCCCGATGTGTTCGCGCTCGACGAGGCCACGCTCGCCGGGCTCGACCGGATGGGCGAGAAGAGCGCGGCGAACCTGGTGGCCGCGCTCGGCCGCGCGAAGCAGACGACACTGCCGCGCTTCCTCGTCGCGCTCGGCATGCCCGAGGTGGGCGAGAACGTGGCCGAGCTGCTCGCCGCGCACTTCGGCGAGCTCGAAGCCATCATGGCTGCGAACGCCGAGCAGCTCACCGCGATCGACGGCGTCGGCCCGGTGATCGCCGAGCGCGTGGTGCACTACTTCGCAGACGAGGCGCACCGCGCGGAGATCGCGCGCTTCCGCGAGCTCGGTGTGCGCTGGCCTGCGATCGCGAAGCGCGAGCCCGGCGCCGGCGCCGAGGGCCCGCTCGCGGGCAAGACGTTCGTGCTGACGGGCACGCTTCGGTCCTTGTCGCGCCAGGCTGCGCAGGCGCGCATCCTGGCGGCCGGCGGCAGCGTCACGGGCGTGGTCTCGAAGAAGACGAGCTTCGTGGTCGCGGGCGAGGCTGCGGGCTCGAAGCTGCGCAAGGCGACGGAGCTCGGCGTGCCGGTGATCGACGAGGCCGGCCTGCTCGCGCTCCTGGGGGACGGATGATCGCGGTGCGATTCCGCGTTCGCGGCCGGGTTCAGGGCGTCGGGTATCGCGCGTATGCGCTTCGCACCGCCGAGCACCTGCACCTCGGGGGCTGGGTTCGCAACACCGCCGATGGGTCGGTCGAAGGCGAAGCCTGGGGATCGGACGCCGCGATCGCCACGCTGCTCGAGGCGCTGAAGCGGGGCCCTTCCGGGGGACGGGTCACCGAATTCGATCATGTGTCGATCGAGCCTCGGGAATCGTCGGACAGGTTCGAGATCCGTCGTAGCGCGTGACGTTTTCGGGCAGGGGCAGGGGCAGGGGCAGGGGCAAGGCTGGCCTTCGGCCGTATTGACAAGGGGCCTCGCAACAGCGACAATGCGGTCCTGCCCGTTCCCGCCCGCCGCGAGATCCCGCCTATGCCCGTCGACCTCCAAAAGCTGCATGAGTCCTCCCTTGCAGAGCTTCACGCGATGGCGCGCGAGCAGGCCGTGGAGTTCGACGAGACGATGCGGCGCGCAGAGCTGCTGTTCGCCATCGCCCGTCGCCAGATCGAAAAAGATGGCCTCATCCTCGGACGGGGCGTGCTCGAGGTCCACGCCGAGGGCTTCGGATTCCTGCGGTCGCCGACCACGAATTTCCTCCCCGGCAACGACGACATCTACGTCTCCCAGACGCAAATCCGCCGATTCCAGCTCGAGACTGGCGACACCGTGTTCGGCATCGTCCGTCCCCCGAAGGAGGGCGAGCGATATCTCGCGTTGCTCCGGGTCGAGAGCATCAACGGCGACCCCGCGGGACAGAAGGCCCCCAGCTTCGACGCATTGACGGCGATTCACCCCGACGAACGCGTCCCGATGGACGCCGACCGCGTCCTGGCTGGAATCGACGCCATCGCCCCGCTCGGCCTCGGACATCGGGGGTTGATCCTTGCTCC
>JANNKN010000262.1:0-2246 GCA_031396315.1 Deltaproteobacteria bacterium | reverse complement strand
GACCATGCGGCGCGCGATCACGGTGGCGCGCTCTAATTCGTTGGAGGCGCCGGTGGTCATCTGGTGCATGAAGAACTCCTCGGCGATGCGGCCGCCGAAGAGCACCGATATCGTTTTCAGCAGCCGCTCGCGGTCCTGGCTGTAGCGATCCTCGGAAGGCAGTTGCATCGTGACGCCCAGCGCGCGCCCGCGCGGGATGATCGTCACCTTGTGCACCGGGTCGGTCTTCGGCAGCATCGTCGCCACCAGCGCATGGCCCGACTCGTGTTACGCGGTGTTCCTGCGTTCTTCCTCCGGCATCACCATCGAGCGCCGCTCCCTCGTGATGCCCGAGCACGAACGCAAGAACACCGCCTATCACGAGTCGGGCCACGCGGTGGTGGCGAAGCTGATGACCCGGACCGACCCGGTGCACAAGGTGACGATCATCCCGCGCGGGCGCGCGCTGGGCGTCACCATGCAGCTGCCGGCGGAAGACCGCTACAGCATGGACCGCGAAATGATCCTGCAGAACATCGCGGTGCTGTTCGGCGGGCGCATCGCCGAGGAAGTCTTCATGGGGCAGATGACCACCGGCGCCTCCAACGACTTCGAGCGCGCCACCGATCTCGCGCGCAGCATGGTGACGCGCTGGGGCATGAGTGCGGAGCTCGGGCCGATGGTTTACGGCGAGAACGAGGGCGAGGTGTTCCTCGGCCGCTCGGTGACGGTGCGATCGGCACCGCGATCGCGCAGCACGAGCAGGAGCGGCAGGAACGCGGCGGCAAAGGCGTCGCCTGGGGCAACGCGACGAGCAGCTTCATCCCGGATGGGAAGAATTAGGGTCGCACGAGAGCGGCCACTCCCGGGAGATGCGCTGCGAGCGCGGCCCCTACCGAATCTGCGCACGTCGCGACTTCCGCGCGCCAGCCGCAGCGGCGTGCGCCTTCGACATTCGCGGGTTTGTCGTCGATGAAGAACAGCTCGTCCGGCGCGCACGCGGTCGCGCGCTCGATCGCGCGGAAGTAACCGGCGTCGGGCTTCACACAGCCGAAGTGGCAAGAGAAGAAGCGTTGCGAGAAGAGTGCGCGCAGCGGGAGATGATCGTCCAGGTCCTGCGCGCGCCGGCGTTCTTGGTTCGATGCGGCAACGCAGCGAACCCCCCGTTGGCTCAACGCTTCGATCAACCTCGCAACTCCGGGGTCGATGTCGCGGCAAGACGCGAACCAGGTCGCAGCGAAATCGCTGGCGCTCCCCGGCCAGCGCCAGCGCTCGAGGAACGGCGGGAGGAACTCGTGCAGATCGCCTTCGCCATGCGTCGCGCGCACATAGGCCTCGCACCAGAACAGCTCCTCCCAGTGCTTCTGCGTGATGCCGTGCTCGCGTTCGAATCGCTCGAAGCTCGGCGCCGACGGGAGCACCACGCCGTCGAGATCGAAGGCGACGCAGCGGATCACGGCTCGGGTGCCTCGCGCGACACGAGCTCGTCGATCTCGCCCCACAGCTCGTCGATGCCCGCGCCCGTCTCCGCGCTCGTCAGCACGAGCGCTTCGCGCGGAATGCCGAGCGCGCTCGTGATCCCGCGCAGACGTTTCTCGCGCTCGGCAGGCCGCAGCTTGTCGAACTTGGTGACGACGAGGCGCACCACCATGCCGCGCGACGCGAGCCAGGGCAGAAAATCGCGCTCGTCGTCGCCCGGGTCGCGGCGCGCGTCGATCAGCAGTAGCACGCCGCGCAGCGGTGCGCGGCCCGCGAGGTAGCCCTCGATCAGCCGCTGCCACTCCGCGCGCTCCTTGCGTGCGACGCGCGCCCAGCCGTAGCCGGGGAGATCCACGAACAAGAGCGGCGGCCGATCGCGGCGCTCGAGCCGGAAGAAATTCACGAGCCGAGTCTTGCCCGGCGTCGAGCTCGTGCGCGCGAGCGCTCGCCGGTTCGACAGCTTGTTGAGGAGGCTCGACTTCCCCACGTTCGAGCGCCCGACGAACGCAATCTCGGGCAACCCCTCGCTCGGAAATCCCACGCGCGCGGCGGCGGACGTCACGAACTCGGCGCTCAGAATCTGCATCGGCGCAGCATAGGCATGTCGCGGGGCCGCCGAGTGCGGGGCCGAACGCGTGCCGCCGCCGAGCGGGTCGCCGTACCGCACGCGGCGCCAGCAAGAAACGCAAGTACGTCCCCAACGCAAACCTCACACCGTTACACTGCGCGCCCTTTGAGGGGCGAGACACGGCATGGCGATTCCGGTGCACATCGTTGCGGGCTTCTTG
>JANNKN010000246.1:0-1200 GCA_031396315.1 Deltaproteobacteria bacterium | reverse complement strand
CCTGGTTCACGCCGCGCGGCCTGAAGCGGCTCGACGAAATCGTCGACGTCTCGGCCAAGGAGCTGGTGAACTCGCTCGGACGCGAGGGCGAGTGCGACTTCATCCGCGACATCGCGTCGCTGCACCCGCTGCGCGTGCTCGCGCACATCCTCGGAGTTCCGCGCGAAGACGAGCCGTTCATCCTGAAGCTCACGAACGAGCTGTTCGGGGCTGAAGATCCAGAGTTCCAGCGCGGCGCCATGCAGACTCCGGCGGAGCGCCAGGCCAGCATGCGCGCGCTCGGCATGGATTTCTTCAACTACTTCAGCAAAGTGATGGAGGGCCGCCGCGCGCAGCCGGTCGCAGATCTCGCGAGCGTGGTCGCGAACGCCCAGATCGATGGCAAGCCGATGGGCATGCTCGAGACGATGGGGTACTGCCTAATCATCTTCACCGCGGGCCACGAGACCACGCGCGGCGGCATCGGCGGCGGCATGCTCGCGCTGCTCGAGAACCCGGGCGAGCGCGCGAAGTGGGCGAAGAACCCGGAGCTTCCCACCGCGATCGACGAGCTCGTGCGCTACGTGACGCCGGTGAATCACATGCAGCGCACCGCGGCCGAGGACACCACGCTGCGCGGCCAGCGCATCAAAAAGGGCGATCGCCTGATCCTCTTCTACGGCTCCGCGAATCGCGACGAGGACGTGTTCGATGCGCCCGACGAACTCCGGCTCGAGCGCGACCCGAACCCGCACCTCGCGTTCGGCATCGGCGAGCACTTCTGCATCGGCTCGCATCTCGCGCGCAAGACTACGAGCGCGCTCTATCGCGAGCTGCTGCCGCGCCTCGAACACGTCGAGCTCGCGGGCAAGCCGGAGCGCACGGCGTCGAACTTGGTCCCCGGCCTGAAGCACCTCCCCATCCGCTACCGCATCAAGCCGGCGGTCGCGTAAACACCGCCGGAGGCGCGGTCTCGATGCGGGCAGCGCCGCGCGCGCGGGCGGGGGCTCGGCGCCGCTCACCCGCTCGGCCGCAGCGCGTGACGGCTGGGTGTTAGGGGGCTTCGAGGTAGGCAGACGCGCGGAGGTGTTTCTGGGCGTGGGTGCGGCCTGCGCCTGGGGTTCGCTCTGCGACCCCCGCCCGTGCGCGCGGCTCTTGCTGGGTTCGCTTCGGAAGCAGGGGCAGAGGTCGGAGCTCGAGGACGATTGTGGATGAGGGGTG
>JANNKN010000230.1:0-5208 GCA_031396315.1 Deltaproteobacteria bacterium | reverse complement strand
CCCCCCCCCCGCCGCGTTTGCCCGCGATCTCCCCCCCCCCCCCGCGCGGGGGGCGCCCTACCGCTGCGGGTGGCGCGGGGGGGGGGGGTGCGCGCAACCGCGCCCCCCCCCCCGCGGCATTGAGCAGCGGGTTCAGGAAGTAGCCGAGGCTGGTCTCGACGATTCGTTCGGCCTGCACGGCCCAAATGAACACGCCCCAGTTCAGTGCGATGAAGAGGCTCGCCGCCGTGAGGCCGAGCCGCTCGCGCGGGGAGCGCAGCACGGCAACGAGCTCGCCGAGCCGCCCGCGCGCCGCCAGCAGCGCGAGCGTGAACCCCAGCGACCACAGCACGCGGTTCGCGAGCACCTCGAGCGGCGCCAGCGTGCCGAACAGCTTCCAGAACGCCGGCAGCACGCCCCAGAGGAGATAGGCAGCGATCGCCGCACCGAGGCCGGATGCGTTCGCTCGCGTTCGGTCGTGCCCGCTATGCATCGTTGCAGGGTTCAGGCCCCGTACCCGCGGCTGAGCGCCCAGCGGAAGGCGCCGGCTCGTTCAACCGCCGGACTCCGCGTCCTCGGCTTCGCGGCCCGGCGGTGTCGCATCCTCGGGGTTCGCGAGCCAGCCCTCGGGCAGTGAGACGCGCTGGCGCCCGGCGTGCTTGCCGCGCGCGACGCGCAGCGCTTGCGGCGGGAACGGCGCCTCGCGCGGCACGTTGCCGAGTGCATCGCGCAGCTGTGCGAGGGAGACTGCAGCGACGAGCGCGGGCCGCAGCCGCGCGCCGCCGGGGAAGCATTTCGTGTACCAGGTCGCGTGCTTGCGAAAGCTGCGGATGCCGGCGTGCTCACCCCAAGGCCGCACGAGCAGCTCGGCATGCTCGAGCAGGATGTCGCACACGCCGCCGAGCGTCGGCGGCGCTTCGGGCTCACGGCCGTCGAACACGCTCGCGAGCTCGCGAAACAGCCATGGGCGCCCGAGGCAGCCGCGGCCGACGACGACGCCGTCGCAGCCCGTGGCGCGCATCATGCGCAGCGCATCCCAGGCCTCCCAGATGTCGCCGTTCCCCAACACCGGGATGCGCGTCACCGCGCGCTTCAGCTCGCCGATCGCGTTCCAGTCGGCCTCGCCGTCGTAGAGCTGCGCCGCAGTGCGCGCGTGCAGCGCGACGGCGACGCAACCTTCCTCTTGCGCGACGCGCCCCGCATCCTGATAAGTGAGAATCGCGTCGTCGACTCCGATGCGGAACTTGATCGTGACCGGCACCGCTCCCGCGTTCGCGACCGCCGCGGCGACGATGCGCGCGAGCAGGCGCGGCCGTGCGGGGATCGCGGCGCCGCCGCCGCGGCTCGTCACCTTGCGCACGGGGCAGCCGAAGTTCATGTCGATGTGGTCGACGCGCCCCTCGCCGACGAGCTGCGCGACGGCCTCGCCCACGATCACGGGGTCGACGCCGTAGAGCTGAAGGCTGCGCGGCTTCTCGTCCGGTGCAAACTCGGCGAGCCGCAGCGTCTTCGCGTTGCCTTCCACGAGCGCGCGCGCCGTAATCATTTCGCTGACATACAGGCCCGCGCCGAAACGGCGGCAGAGCGTGCGGAAGGGTGCGTTCGTAACGCCCGCCATCGGCGCGAGCACCACCGGCGGCCACACCGCGAGCGGGCCGATGCGCAACGTCGCGAACTCGCCGGCGCGCGCGGGCGCAACGTCGCGATTCAGCGCGCTGCGCGGCGCGGCCTCGCCGTTTGTTTCATGCGCGAGCGTCAACGCGTCAGCCCGTGTGGATCGTCATGCGGTCGATGGCGTGCACCGGCGCGGAATCGCCCGCCATCAGTGGCGCGATCGCGGCATAGACGGTCTGCTGCTGCTTCACGCGCGAGAGGCCAGCGAGTGCGCTCGCCGTCACGGCCAGCTCGAAGTGGCCCGGGCTCCCGACTTGCACGTCGACCTTTGCGCCGGGAAGTGCGCTCTCGATCGCTCGAGCAAGCTGCTGGGCGATGTCTTCCGGCTCGGGCGGCGGTGAGGACAGAATCTTCAGGGCCATCGTTCGCTCCGTGGTTAGTAGCGCGGCACGCTCGGGTCGATTTCTTGCGACCACGCGTCGATGCCGCCCGTCACGTTCCAGACGTTGGTGAAACCGAGCGCGGCGAAGTGCTCTGCTGCGCTTTGGCTGCGGCCGCCATGATGACAGTGAAAGACGAGCAGCGCGTTCTTGTCGAGTTGCTCGAGCTGCTCCGCGAGATTCGAGTCGAGCAGTCGCGCGCCTTCGATGTGCGCGGTCGCGCGCTCCTCCGGCGTGCGCACGTCGAAGAGCCCGAAGCGTTCACCCGCCGCGAGCTTTTGCGCGAGCTCGCGCACGCTCATCTGCCGCACCTCGGTGCTCTTCGGCGCGTTCGGGTTGTCGATGCGGAACGCCGGGCCTTCGGCGCGCATCTCGGCGTCGAGTGTGAGGCCGTTCGCGCGCGGCGCGGAGAGCGGGTCGAGCTCGACGGCGACGCCGTTCACGCTGAGCGCGAGTGCGCCGGGTTCGCTCGGCCCGAAATAGAGACCGTGTTGAAACTGCGCGTCGATCGAGAGGTGCAGCGGACCTGCGGAGCGGGACGACAGCTTGCGCAGCGCGTCGGCCGCCGCGTCGGTGATCGTGAGCGTCGGCACCGCGAGCTCCGGCTTCGGCACGCCGAGCGTGTCGTAGAGCGAGCCGTCCGCGAGCATCTCTTGCACGATGTCGCAGCCGCCGACGAACTCGCCGCCGACGTAGAGCTGCGGAACCGTCGGCCACTGCGAGAACTGCTTGATGCCGTCGCGCAGCTCGGCGTCGGCGAGCACGTTCACGGTCGCGTAGCTCGGGATCAGGCCGTCGAGGATGCGGCACACGGTTGCGCTGAAGCCGCACTGGGGCGCGCCGCGCACGCCCTTCATGAAGAGCACCACGCGGTCGGAGCCGACGAGCCCCTCGAGGCGTGTGCGCACGGCGGGTTCGAGCTGCATCAATTCTCCTCGGGGGCGCGCGTCGGCCATGCGAGGCCGCGCACTACAGGAAGCGGCGCATGATCGCGGGGGATCGCGAAGTTCGCTCGGGTCGCGAGCGCACAGCGAGGCGCAGCCGAGCGAAGCGTCAGGAGGTCAAGATTGCTTCGGCTGCAGCGTCACGAGGTCGGCGAGGACGCGCAGCGCTTCCTCCCGATCCGGGCGCGGCAGCTCGACATCGTCATCGGCCTTGCCGGTGATGTCCGAGCCCGGGGGGGTCGGGGCGATTGCGGCGGTACGTCCGGCGGCGGCGCCCCCCGTCGTGGCCGCGGGCATCGCCGCGGCCTGCTTGGCCTTCGCGCCCGCCGGCGCCGAAGCGTCGGCCGTCTTTTTCTTCGCGTCGGCGTCGCGCTCTTCTTCCTCACGCCGCTGAATCAGCGTCGCGAGCTTGAGCTTGCCATGATCGGCGTCGCGCTCGCTGAGCTCCTCGCGAATCTCGTCGTACGCGGGCGCCTTGGCGACGCGCTGCGCCGAGCGCCGCGCGAGCTCCGCAATCACCTTGTCGTTGACGGGCTCCCAACGGGCGCGGCCGAGCGCCGCATTTGCCGAGCGCGAGACGAACGGCGCCACGTGCTCCTGCGGCAGCGCGAAATCTTCCTCGCTCTCGCCGATCATGTCGGGCGTCAGCAGTGAAGGCAGCGCGACATCGGCGCGCACGCCGTCGTGCTGTGTCGAGGCGCCGCCTGGGCGGAAGAACATGCCCGTCGTGACTTTCAGCGCATCGCCTTCGTTGCGCTCGATCATGCTCTGCACGGTGCCTTTGCCGAAGGTCGCAGCGTCCCCCACGATGACGGCGCGCCGATAGTCCTTGAGCGCGCCCGCGACGATCTCGGAGGCCGACGCCGAGACGCGCGAGGTCAACACCACCATCGGGCCGACCCAGGCGATTCCGCCTTCGGGGTCGCGGATCACGTGGCTCGTGAAGCCCTCGCGCACCGCCACGACGCCGCCGTCGTGGATGAAGAAGCCTGCGATGCGCACCGCGTCGTCGAGCAGGCCACCGCCGTTGTAGGCGAGATCGAGCACGAGGCCGTCCGCCTGCTCGCGCCGCGCCTGCTCGAGCAGACGCCGCACGTCGCGCGAGGCGAGCCGCTCGTTCGGGTTGCGCGGGTCGCCCCCGCCGTAGAAGCCGGGGAGCGTCAACACCGCGAGCTTCAGCTTGCGCCCGCCGGAGGTGACGTCCTCGAATTCGATCTTCGCAGCTTGCTCTTCGAGGTCGATCTTGTCGCGCACGATCACGACCTGGAAGCGCTCCGGCGGCGACGCGTCGCGCATCACCGTGAGCTTCACCTTCGTGCCCTTCTTGCCGCGGATCAGGCGCACGATGTCGTCGAGATCCATCTCGGCAATATCGACGGGCTCGCCCTTCTCCTGCGCGACCTCGAGGATCTTGTCGCCTTCGCGCAGCGAGCCTTCGAGCTTGGCCGCACTGCCGGGCATGATCTGCTGTACGACCGCGACGCCCTCCTTGTCTTGGAGCTGCACGCCGATGCCCTCGAGCGAGAGCCGCATTTGGATCTTGAAGTCGTCATAGCTGCGCTGCGAAAAGTAATTCGAGTGCGGATCGAGCGCGCCCGCGAACGCGTCGAGCCAACCACTCAGCAACTCGTCGTGCTCGACGTCCTGCGCGCGCTTGCTGCGCAGCTCCGCACGCTTCACGACGCGTTCGATCGCTTCCGCGCGCGTGCTGTCGTTCTCGATCGTCGAGATCTGGAAGTGGATCAGCGCCTCGATCTCCCGGCGGCGCGCTTCCTCGGTCGGGAGCCAGCCGCGCTCGTCGGAGTCGAGCGTGACGACGGCGTTCGGATCGAGCGCGTAGCTCGGGTTCGTCACGAACGCCTTCACTTCCTCTTCCATGCGCTTCGTGCGCGCCACGACGTCGGCGTGCAGCTTGCGCAGGTGGGCGCAGTTTCCATTCCGGATGTCGCGCGCCGCGCGCACGAGGAGCTGCTTCTGGCGCGCCACCTCGGGCGCGAGGAAGAGCAGGCGTTGCGGATCGAGCCGCTCGAGGTAGACGGTCGCAGTGCGCTCGTCGAGCTGCGTGTCGAACTCGCCGAAGCGAATGTGCGCGCGCAGGAAGTTCCGCTCGAGGTCGCTCACCTCGGAGCAGAGCAGGTCGGCGTGCGCGGACGACGCGACGAGTAGGAGGAGTGCCGCGAGAAAACCGGTAGAGGTGCGATTGCGCATCAGACGCGCAGCATAACGGCGGG
>JANNKN010000217.1:0-7132 GCA_031396315.1 Deltaproteobacteria bacterium | reverse complement strand
ATGTAGAAGCTGCTCTGTAATCAGACTGCCGAGCAGATGGGTCTCGCCAGCTCGCGACTGCTCGGCACGCTCTTCGACGGCATCGCGCGCCACACGCAGGAAGGCCTCGACTTCGTCGCGCGCGCCGATGCCGTCGGCTTCCGCGCCGCGGTACGCGAACGCGACGACCCGTTCGGCGACTACGGCAGCCGGAAGCGTTAGGGGCGGTCGATGTCGTTTCGGCTCCGCATGCACATTCACGTCGACCCGGGTCATTCGCTCGGCCCCGGCAAGATCGGGCTGCTCGAGGCGATCGATGCCGAGGGCTCGATCTCGGCGGCTGCGCGGGCGATGGAGATGGCGTACCGCCACGCCTGGGACCTCGTCGACGACCTCAACCGTTGCTTTCGTGGCGGCGTGATCGTCGCAGGGACGGGCGGCGCCGACAGCGGGGGCGCGCGCCTGACGCCCTTCGGGCGCGATCTCGTCGAGCGCTTCCGCGCGATGGAGCGCGCTGCGAACGCTGCGATCGCGCGCGATCTCGCCGCGCTCGAGAGCGGGCTCGCGGCAGCGCCTACCAAGCGCGCACGCGCTCGAAAATCGCCTGGCAAGCGGGCGAAGCGCTGACCGGTTCGCCTATGTTCATCCGGGAATGACGCGCGTCGCGACGCGGCGAATGCCCAGGAGAACCGGATGACTGTTTCGCGCCGTAGTGGCATTGCCGCGGCCGCCCTCGCGCTCGCCTTTGGCGCGAGCGTCGGCAGTTCGGCAGAGCGTCCGTTCATCACGCTCGCGACCACGACTTCGACGCAGGATTCGGGTTTGCTCGACGAGCTGCTGCCGAAGTTCACGGCGGAGTCGGGCATCGACGTGCGCGTCGTCGCGGTAGGAACCGGGCGCGCCATCGAGATCGGGCGGAGCGGCGATGCCGACGTCTTGCTCGTTCACGACCGCGCCTCCGAGGACGCGTTCATCGCCGAGGGCCACGCCAGCGCGCGCCGCGCTGTGATGTACAACGACTTCCTCGTCGTCGGACCGGGCGCGGATCCGGCGAAGGCGAGGGGCAGCGACGTTGCGAAAGCGTTTGCCGCGATTGCCGATTCGAAAGCGGCCTTCGTCTCGCGCGGCGACGATTCGGGCACGCACAAGGCGGAGCAGCGTTACTGGGCCGCGGCTGCTCGCGACCCCCTGCCGGGCTCCGGCACCTGGTACCTCGAGGCGGGCGGCGGAATGTCCGCAACGCTCCGCATGGCCGCCGAGAAGAGTGCTTACACGCTCACGGATCGCGCGACCTGGCTCGCGACGAAAGATCCGGGCGTGCTCGCCCTGCTGGTGAGCGGCGATGCTCGGCTCCGCAACAACTACGGCGTGCTGGTGGTGAGCGAAGCGAAGCATCCGGGCGTGAAGGCGACGCTCGCTGAGAAGTTCGCGGTGTGGCTGACGGGTACACCGGGACGCACCGCGATCGCCGAGTTCCGCAGCGGCGGGCAAGCCGTGTTCTTCTTGGAGTGAGGCGCGTCTCGCAACGCGACGCCGCGTTCGTTCACTCGAGTAGCTCACCCGCGAGGAAGCGCCGGGCCGTCTCGCTGCGCGGCTCTGCAAAGAATTCGGCGGCAGGCGTCTGCTCGAGCAGGCGCCCGCCGTGCAGGAACAACACCTCGCTCGCGAGCCGGCGCGCCTGGGCGAGGTCGTGGGTCGTCATGACGACCTTGCGTCCCTCGTCGCGCATCGCGCAGATCGCTCGCTCGAGCTCGCGCGTGGCGCTCGGATCGAGCGCTGCCGCTGGCTCGTCGAGCAGCAGCACCTCGGGTTCCTGCGCCCAGGCGCACGCCACCGCGACGCGCTGCTGCTCGCCGACCGAGAGCGTGCGCGCGGGGCGCCCGGCGTGCGCCGTGAGTCGCGTGGCATCGAGCGCGCGAGCGACGCGCACGCGACGCTCGGCGCGCGGGATCCCGCGCAGCGCGAGCGGATAGCCGACGTTGGCGGCGACGCTGCGCCGCAGCAGGACGGGGCGTTGCAGCACGATCGCGTAGGCATTCACTGCTGCCGAGGTGCTCGCGCCGAGCCAGCGCACCGAGCCTCGGGTGGCTGCGAGCAAGCCGCTCGCGAGGCGCAGTACGAGGCTCTTGCCTGCACCGTTCGGGCCTAACAAGACGGAGATGCCGCCGGACTCGCAGCGAAATTCCACTGCTTCCAGCAGTGCACGCTCGCCAACGCTGAAGCCGACGCTCGCGAAGGCGAGCGGCAGGATCGTGGCTGCGCGGCTCATCGCATCACGCTCCTGCGCGCCGTGCCGCAGCGCGGAGCCCCTCGATGCTGCCATTCACGAGCACTGCGAGCGCAACGAGGATCAGCCCGAGCGCGAGTGCGAGCGCGGTATCTCCGCGGTTCGAGTGCAGCACGATCGCGGTCGTCATCGTGCGCGTCACGTGCGCGATGTTGCCGCCAACGATCATGACTGCGCCGACTTCGGCGACCGCGCGGCCGAGACCGGCGAGCAGCGCGGTCGGCAGCGAGTAGCGTGCCTCGAACAGCAGCGTCGCTGCGGCGCGCAGGCGCGTCGCGCCAAACGCACGCAGCTGCTCGTCGTACTCGCGCGCGAGGTCCTCGATCGTCTGGCGCGTGAGCGACGCGATGATGGGCAAAACGAGCAGCGCCTGCGCGATCACCATCGCGCTGGGCGTGAAGAGCAGCTCGTGTGCACCGAGCGGGCCTGCGCGCGAGAACAGCAGATAGAGCGCGAGGCCGACCACGACCGGTGGCAGCGCCATGCCGGTGCTGAGGAGCACCGTAATCACGCGCCGACCGGGGAAGCGCGTAACGCCGAGGAATGCGCCCAGCGGAAGCCCGAGCAGCGCGGCAAGCGCCACCGCCGCACCCGTTACCCGCAGCGAGAGCGCGACGATTTCGAGCAGCGCAGCGTCGCCACTGGCGATCAGCCGCCAGGCGATGGTGAGCGCCTGCGAGATCTCCCCCATCAGGCGGGCGGCGCGACCAGCGCGGCGAGCGCCGCCGGATCGCTGACCGGCAGTGAGCACGTGACGCCGCGGCAGACGTACGCGGCAGGGGCGCCGGCGAGGAGCGGTTTGGCCTTCAGCCAGCTCGCATCGAGCAGCGCGCTCGCCTCGCCCGGCGCCGCGACGACCACGTGTTCCTCGGGGCCGAGCGCGCGCCGCGCTGCGCGCGCGAGCGCGGCCGTGCGCGGATCCGCGGCGTCGCCGATCACGACTGCAACGCCGAGCTGTCGCTCCGCCCATGCTCCCGCGCGTGCGAGCGTCGGCAGCGCGTAGGGCGCGCGCTCGAGCGAGAACGCGTGGGTGCGCAGCACGCGCTCCGCGGTGGTGCGCAGTTCCGCGCGACCGGAGAGCGTCGCGGCGCGCAGTAAGCCGACGACGGCGAGCCCGGCCGAGTGCGGTGTCGCGCCGTCGTGATCGGAGCGCGGCCGATGCACGAGCGCCTCGCCGTCGACCGGTGTGAAGAAGAGATCGTTCTCCTCTGCGTCGAAGAAGCGCGCGCGAATTTCCTCGGCCACCTCGAGCGCGAGCGCGAGCCAGCGCTCGCCGCAGACGGCGCGGTGCAGATCGAGCAGCGCCGCGAGCCAGGGCGCGAGGTCGTCGAGAAACGCGGGCACTTTCGCCGCGCCCTCGGCGAACACGCGCAGCCAGCGCCCGCTCTTCGGATCGCGTAAGCGCGTCGCGCAAAACTCCGCCAGCGCCGTCGCATCCTCGAGTAGGGCTTCGTCGTCGCGCAGGCTGCCCGCGTAGGCGAGCCCCGAGATCGTGAGCGCGTTCCAGCCGAGCAGTCGCTTGGTGTCGGTGGCCGGGGGAATTCGCTTCGCGCGGGCAGCGAGCAGCTCGGCGCGCTCCGGCGCGAACGTCTCGCGCGGGCCGCGTGCTTCGTCCCAGAGCACGTTCGTGTGCTCGAAGTTGCCGTGCTCGCTGACTGCGTAGGCAGCGCAAAACTCGCGCGCGCGCGCCTCGCCGAGCACGGCCTTCACCTCGGCCGGCGTCCACACGTAATACTTTCCCTCGACGCCCTCGCTGTCGGCGTCTTGGCTGCCGTAACAACCGCCATCCGGCGCACGCATCTCGCGGCGCAGCCAGGCGGCGGTCTCGGTGATGGGCCACCAGAGGTCGTCGTCGTCAGCGCCGGTTTGACGCCAGAGGTCGGCGTAGAAGCGCATCAGCTGACCCTGGTCGTAGAGCATCTTCTCGAAATGCGGCACGCCCCAGTGGCCGTCGACGCAGTAGCGGTGAAAGCCGCCGGCGAGCGGGTCGTAGAGGCCGCGGCGCGACATTTGGACTGCGGTGAGGTGCATGTGAGAGAGCAGCGCGCTGCGCTCTTCCTCGGGCAGGAGGGGTGCCGCCGCGAGCATCAGGTCGAGGTTCGAGGGCGTCGGGAATTTCGGCCCGCCTCCGAAGCCGCCGTGCTCGGCATCGGCGCCCTGCAGCACGCGGCGCGCGGCCGCGAGCAGCTGCTCCGCGCCGGGCGGAGCACTCGCCATGCCGCGCGGGCGTTCGCGCAGCGCGGCGAGGACCTGACGCGCCGTCTCGTCCACCTTGTCGCGCTGCTCGTGATAAGCGCGATGCAGGCCGTCGAGCACCTGCCGAAAGCTCGGCAGCCCGTGACGTGGCTCGGGCGGGAAGTAGGTGCCCGCATAAAACGGCGAACCGTCGGGCCTGCAGAACACCGTGAGCGGCCAGCCGCCATGGCCCTGCAGCCGCATCACCGTGTCCATGTAGATCTGGTCCACATCCGGGCGCTCTTCGCGGTCGACCTTCACCGGTACGAAGCGCTCGTTCATCAGCGCCGCGATCGCCTCGTCCTCGAACGATTCGCGCTCCATCACGTGGCACCAGTGGCAAGCGCTGTAGCCGATCGAGACCAGCAGCGGCTTGTCTTCAGCGCGCGCTTTTGCCAGCGCTTCGTCGCCCCAAGGAAACCAGTCGACCGGGTTGTGCATGTGCTGACGCAGATACGCACTGGTCTCGCGTGCGAGGCGGTTGGCGGGGCGGCTCGGATCCGACATGGGTGCGCAGTCTAGGCGCAAGCGCGAGCGCGGCGCGGGCGCGTAGGCGTTTCGCTCGCCTAAGGTGCGCGCCCATGTCGGACGTCGCGCGCGTCGTGTTGCTGCCCGGTCGCGATGCGTCGGTGCGCCGGCGGCACCCCTGGCTGCTTTCGGGCGCGGTCGCGCGGGTCGAAGGAGAAGCCGCGGGCGGCGATCTCGTGCGCGTGGTCGCTGCCAACGGCGAGACGCTCGGGCACGGTCATTATGCGCCCACTTCGCAGCTGCGCGTGCGGCTGCTCGCGTTCGGCGATGAGCCCTACGGCGACGATATCGTGCCGCAGCGGCTGCGCGCGGCGATCGCGGCCCGCGCACGGCATCCGCTGCTCGCAAACACGAATGCGCTGCGGCTCGTGAACGCGGAGGGCGACGGGCTGCCGGGGCTCGTGGTCGATCGCTTTGAGGACGTGATCGTGGTGCGCGCCGGTAGCGCCGCGTGGCTCGCGCGCAGTGAAGCGGTGGCGGCCGCATTGCGCGAGCTCACGGGGGCGCGCGTCGGGCTCGAACGCCCAGACTCCGGTGCGCTGCGGCGCGAGGGCGTGGCCGCGCCGGCGCGCACACTCTGGGGCGAGCCGCCGCCCGAGCCCGTCGTCGTGTGCGAGGGCGAACGCCGCTATCTCGCGGACGTCGCGCACGGGCAGAAGACCGGGTTCTATCTCGATCAGCGCGACGCGCGCGATCTCGTTGAGAAGCTCGCTGCCGGCAAGCGCGTGCTCGACTTGTTCTCCTACACGGGCGGTTTTGCGGTGGCGGCGCTGCATGGCGGAGCGCGAGAAGTCGTGCTGGTGGATTCGTCGCGCGACGCGCTCGTGCTGGCCGAGCGCAACGTGCGCGCGGCGGGTGCCGACGAGTCGCGCGCGCGCATCGTCGAGACGGACGCCTTCGAGTTCGCGCGCAAGCAAGCGCAGGGCTTCGAGCTCGCGATCGCGGATCCGCCACCGCTCGCGCGCCGCAAGGCCGACGTTCAGCCCGCCGCGCGCGCCTACAAAGACGTGCTGCTGCACTTGCTGCGCGCCGCCGCGCCGGGCGCGAGCGTGCTCGCGTTCTCGTGCTCGCACCACGTCGGGCCGGATCTGTTTCGCAAGATCGCGTTCGGCGCGGCGCTCGATGCCGGCCGCGACGCGCGCGTGACGGCCGAGCTCGGTGCGCCCGCAGATCATCCCGTCTCGCTGTTTCACCCGGAAGGGCGCTACCTCTCCGGATTGTTAATGGAAGTGCGCGCATGAGAGCGAACGGGGGGCGCGCGTGACGAAGGGCGAGCGGCTCGACGCGCCGCTCACGCGCGCCGCCCGCTTCGTCGCGCAGTCGGCGGGCGAGCTCGAGCGCAGCTACTGCGAGACGCTGCTGCGCGAGCTGCCCGCGCAGGCGCTGCTCGCGGCACTCGCGAAGCAGCAGGGCGAAGACGGTGCGTTCGCGCCGTGGCGCCCGCTCGACGCAAGCTCGGAGGCTGCGACGCGGCGCGCGCTTTGCTGGCTCGGCGCGCTCGGCCTGACAGATCACGCAGTGCCCGAAGCGGCGGTCGCGTATCTCGCGACGCTGCAAGCGTCCGACGGCGGCTGGGGTTCGCCCGCGCTGCCGGCGGAGCTGCGCGTCGCAGTGACGGGCGAAACGACTGGGCTGCTCGCGCGCACCCCGTTTGCGCGCGAGTCGGCGCTGCGCCGCGCGGAGGCGTTCCTCGCGCGCTGTTACTCCCCCGATCTGCTGCAGAGCGGGGAATACGGGCCGTTGCTCGCCTATGCCCACGCGCTCGCGAGCATCGACAGCGAACTCGGAGACGAGGCGCTCGTCTGGTGCGGCCGCGAGCTCGAGAAGGGCTGGCGCAGCGCTCACTTCACGACGCTCCAGCTCGCGCGGGTGTTGCTGCGCGCTCGCACGAAATCGCTGCCTGGCGCGCAGATCGAGCCGAGCGAAGTCGTGAGCTCGCTGCTCGCGGCCCAGGAGCGCGACGGCGGCTGGCCCGCCGAGCAGGGCGCCGACCGCGTCGACGCCACACTCGAAGCGGTGGAGGCGCTGCTGCGGCTGGCCTGAGGCGCAGTGGCGCTCGGATGACGCGATGCGTCTCCCTCGTACGCACCGGGGTCAGACCCC
>JANNKN010000204.1:0-3034 GCA_031396315.1 Deltaproteobacteria bacterium | reverse complement strand
AGAGCCGTACGCAATCGAGATCGGCAAGGCGACGATCGCGCGGCCCGGCTCCAATTTCACGATCGTCGCGACGGGGCGCATGCGGCACGAAGCGATCGCCGCTGCCGAGCTGCTCGCGAAGGACGGCATCGACGCGGAAGTGATCGATCCGGTGACGCTGCAGCCGTTCGACACCGCGACCGTGGTGGCGTCGGTGAAGAAGACCCACCGCGCGCTGGTCGTGCACGAAGCGGTGCGCTTCGGCGGCTTTGGCGCGGAGATCGCGTCACAGCTTCAGGAGCTCGCGTTCGACTACCTCGACGCGCCGATCGGTCGCCTCGGCGCACCCTTTGCGCCCGTGCCGTTCAGCCCCGCGCTCGAGAAGCACTACTTGCCCGACACCGCGAAGATCGTCGCGGAAGCGAAGCGCATCATCGGCATGGCAGGGTGACCGCGCTGACCTCGCGGCCGATCGGCATCTGCTGCAACCCGGCATCGGGCAAGGACGTGCGGCGCCTGGTGGCGCGCGCGTCGGTGTTCGACAACCAGGAGAAGCAGGCGATCGTGCGGCGCGCCGTGGTCGGCGCGATCGCCGCGGGCGCGCGCGTCTTTCGCTATGTGCCGGATACCCACGATCTCGCGCTGAACGCGCTCGCCGAGTTCGCCGACGACGTCGACGCGAAGGCGGTCGAGGCGCCGCAAACGGCGTCGGCGCTCGACACCACGCGCGGCGCCGTCTCGCTCCAGGAAGCTGGCTGTGCGCTGGTGATCACGCTCGGCGGGGATGGCACGAACCGCGCGTTCGCGCGCGGCTGGCGCGACGCACCTCTGCTGCCGATCTCCACCGGCACGAACAATGTGTTCCCGCACCTCGTCGAGGCGACGGTTGCAGGCCTCGCCGCGGGCTTCGTCGCGACCGGCCGACTCTCGCTCGCGGAGGCGGCGGATCAGGCGAAGGCGATCTCGATCGCGGTGGACGGCGAGAAGGACGACCTCGCGCTGATCGACGCGGTGCTGACGCAGGATCGCTTCGTCGGCGCGCGTGCGCTGCTCGATTCGGATCGCATCTCGCTGGCGCTGCTCACGCGCGCCGATCCCGCCGCGGTGGGCATGACCTCCATCGGCGGGCTCGTCGCACCACTGCGCGAGAGCGAGGACGCCGCGCTGCTGCTCGCACTCGGCGGCGAAGGCGGCAGCGTGCACGCACCGATCGCGCCCGGGCTATTTCAAGACGTCGTCGTGCGCTCGGTGCGCCGGGTCGCGTTCGGCGAGCCGGTGGTCGTGATCGGCCCCGGCACGCTCGCCCTCGACGGCGAACGCGAGCGCGTGCTGCTCAGCGGCCGCCGCGCAATCCTGCGCGTCGCTCGCGACGGCCCGTGGGTGATCGATGTGCCGCGCGTGCTCGCGCGCGCAGCCGCCGAAGGCTGGATGCACACCGGCGCCGCCATCCTCCTGAAGGCGAAGTGAAAGGGACGCGATGCCTACCGAGATCTTCCTGACGAAAGTCGGCATGACGATGTCCGAAGGCGTCGTCGCGCAGTGGTATGTCGCCGACGGCGCCGCCGTTGCGAAGGGCGCACTGCTGTACCGACTCGAGACGGAGAAAGTCGAGCTCGAGGTCGACGCCGACGCGAGCGGCACCGTCAAGCACGTCGTCGCCGAGAACGTGACGCTCGCACCCGGCGACCTGATCGGCTTCATCTTCGCGGCGGGTGAGGCAATCCCCGCCGATCTCGCAGCGCTCGCGAAGAAGGTGCCCGGCGCCGCGCCCGCGCTCGTGACTTCCGCTGCGCCCGCGCGCGCCGAGGCGGCACCCGCCGCGCGCGCGACGACTACCGCGCCTGCTGCCCGCGGCGATGGCGGCCGCGTGCTCGCATCGCCGGCGGCGCGTCGCCTCGCCAAGGAGCTGCGCGTCGATTTCACGGGCCTCACGGGAAGTGGCCCGGGTGGCCGCGTCGTCGAAGCGGATGTGCGCGCGGCCCTAACAGCTGGCGCTGCGGGAGCGCTCGAGTCGCCGGCAGAGAGCGAGCGCGATCAGAGGGCCTCGCCGCTCGCGCGTCGGCTCGCGAAGGAGCTCGGCGTGAACCTCGCGAACGTGCGCGGCAGTGGCCCCGGCGGCCGCATCGTGAAGGAAGACGTCGAAGCGGCTGCGGCGGCGCCGCGCCTGCGGGTCGTCCCGGACGCGGTCGGCACGAATGCGCAACGGCCGGTCTCGGTCCGGCCGCCCGCGGGCCCTCAGGCGGGCGACAAGGTTCCCCTGCGCGGCATGCGCAAGGCGATCGCCACGCGCATGTTCCAGAGCCTGCAATCCACCGCGCAGCTCACCATGAACATGGACGTGCGCATGGACGAGTGCGTGAAGCTGCGCGAGCAGTTGATCGCGGAGTGGGCCGAGCAGGGCGTGAAGCCGAGCTACACGGATCTCGTGGTGCGCGCGGTGGCGAAGGCGCTCGCGCTGCACCCGCGCATGAACAGCGCGATGGGCGAGACGGAGATCACGCTGCTCGAGAGCGTGCACGTGGGCATCGCGGTGGCGCTCGACGAAGGCCTCGTCGTGCCTGTGATCCGTAATGCCTCGGCGCTCGGCGTGAAGGAAATCGCGCAGGAATCCGCGCGGCTCGTGCGCGCGGCGCGCGACGGGAAGCTGAGCATGGACGACTACGCTGGCGGCACCTTCAGCGTCTCGACGCTCGGCATGTTCGGCGTCGATTCATTCACGCCGATCCTCAACCCGCCCCAGGCCGGAATTCTCGGCGTGAACCGCATTCGCGAAGCAGTCGGCTGGGAAGGCGAGCGCGCGGTAAAGCGCAAGGCGATGACCCTCTCGCTCACCTGGGATCACCGCGTGCTCGACGGCGAGCCCGCCGCCCGCTTCCTCGCCACCGTTCGCGACCTGCTCGAGTCCCCCTACCGCCTCCTCCTCTAACAAGGCGAAGCCCGGGGACGGTGTGGACGGGTTTTTTTAAGTGGGGGGAGACCACCCCCCGGGGGGGGGGGGGGGCCAAAAAAAAAAAAACGGGGGCAAGACCCCCCGCGGGGGGGGGCCCGGGGGGGG
>JANNKN010000193.1:0-5500 GCA_031396315.1 Deltaproteobacteria bacterium | reverse complement strand
ATGCCGCCACACCGGCACGTCGATCAGACCATCGGCGGGAGGCGACGCCTCTGTGCTTGGAAAATAAAGTCCAAGTTTCTGTGCCTCGACGATGGACACAGACTTCGTTTTCATCAGCTCGCGCAAGGTCTCGGTCATCTGTTTGGGCGCCTTGATATCGAGCGGCAGGCTCGTCCATTGCACAAGCATGCGTTTGTATTCAGCAATGGTCGTGCTGGAGGTGCGCGTCTCGATCGGTAGCAGCCGAATGCACGGTTCGAGATCATGATCGTATTGCAGTTCTGTTGGGCACATGGTGGTGCGCCCGGCTTCGCGTCCGCGGCGACCTCGCTCTCGCCGAAGCCGCGCAGATCTGGCGCGATCACGCGGAAGCCCGCGGCCACCAGCGGCGCGATGTTGCGCCACCAGATGCGCATCGTCTCCGGCCAGCCATGCACGAGCAGCAGCGGCGCGCCGCGGCCCTCGTCGACGTACGCGATGCGCACGCCGCGCACGGTCGCGTGCTGCGTGCGATGCCGATCGGGGCGAATGTCGTCACGCATCGAGCGTTCCTCAGGAGGCACACGAGGCTACACCGGTGCGCGGCGCGCCATGCTCCCGATCGCGGCCGCCGGCAAGCGGCGCGGTGCCGAACGAAGCCAACACGACCTGCCGCGGGCGGGCGAAGTCCATAAGCTGCGGCCGTGCGCGCGCCTGAGACATTGCTGCCGGAGCTTCGGGCCGAAGTGCCTGGGCCGCGCTCGCGCGCACTGGCCGCTCGGCTCGCCGCGGTCGAGAGCCGCAACGTCACCTGCCTCGTGCCCGAGCCGCCGATTTGTTGGGAACGCGCGGCGGGCGCCAACGTCTGGGACGCCGACGGCAATCGCTTCATCGATCTGGGCGGCGGCTTCGGCGTCGCGAACGCGGGGCACGCGCATCCGCGCGTCGTCGCAGCCGTGGCGGAGCAAAGCGCGAAGCTGATGCATGCGATGGGCGACGTACACCCACCCGCGGTGAAGGTCGCGCTGCTCGAAGCGCTCGCCGCGCGCTTCCCCGGCGGTGGCCCCGCGCGCGCGGTACTCGGCAGCTCGGGCTCCGACGCCGTGGAGAGCGCGCTGAAGACGGCGCTCGTCGCGACGGGCAAGCCCGGCGTGATCGCGTTCACCGGTGCTTATCACGGCCTTGCGCTCGGCGCGCTCGACACGACGCATCGAGCGATGTTCCGCGCACCGTTCGGCGCGCGGCTCTCCCTGAGGACTGGCTTCGCACGCTTCGGCGACGCAAGCGACGTGCTGCGCGCAGCGCGCGAGCTCGACGCGCCCGTGGGCGCCGTGCTCGTCGAGCCGATCCAAGGCCGCGGCGGCGAGCGCATTCCAGCGGACGGCTTTCTTGCCGCATTGCGCGCGCTGTGTGACCGGGAAGGCTGGCTGCTGATCCTCGACGAGGTCTACACGGGCTTCGGCCGCACCGGGCGTTGGTTCGCTTGCGAACACGAGGGCGTCGTCCCGGACTTGTTATGCGTTGGCAAGGGGCTCGCTTCCGGCATGCCGATCTCGGCCTGTATCGGGCGCGCCGAGGTGATGGACGCATGGCCCGCTTCGCGCGGGGAAGCGCTGCACACGCAGACGTTCCTCGGCCACCCCCCGAGCTGCGCGGCGGCACTCGCCTCGATGGCCGTACTCGCCGACGAGGAGCTCGTCGAGCGCAGCGCGAGGGACGGCGCCGCGGCGCTCGCGTTCTTGCGCGCGCGCACGCGCGGGCTCGCGCGCGTCGTCGAGGTGCGCGGGCGCGGCCTCATGCTCGGCGTCGAATGCGATTCGCCCGAAACCGCGCTGCGCGCCTGTGCGGCGGCGCTCGCGCGCGGCGTGATCCTGTTGCCGAGCGGCGACGACGGCCGCGTGCTCTCCGTGACGCCGCCGCTCTGCATCGGCCAGAGCGCGCTCGAGCACGCGCTCGGCATCCTGCTCGCGGAGCTCGAGTGATGGAGCGGCGCGAGATCGAGCGCGAGCTACTGCACTGGATGCGCGTCGAGCCGGACCGCCACGACCCCGACCGCTTCGAGCGCCTCGCGCTCGCGCTCTTCGCACATCAGTTCGAGCACTGCGACGCGTTCGGGAAGTTCGCCGCGGGCCGCGGCGCGCGCCCGAGCCAGGTCGGCACCTGGCGCGAGATCCCGCCGGTGCCGACGGGCGCGTTCAAGGAACTGCCGCTGCGCAGCTTTCCGCCGCTCACGACCAAGCACATCTTCCGCACCAGCGGCACGAGCACCGAGAAGCGCGGCACGCTCTACCTCGACACGCTCGAGCTGTACGAGGCCTCGCTGCTGCCGAGCTTCGAGACGGGCGTCTTCCCCGAGCTGATCGGCACACGCGGGCGCATGCCGATCTTCGTGCTCGCACCCAGCCCGGCGGAGGCAGACGAATCCTCGCTCTCGCACATGTTCGGGATCGTGCTGCGCAAACGCGGCGCGCCAGGCAGTGATTATTTCGTGCGAAACGGGCGGCTCGAGCTCGCGTCGCTCGCGCTCGCGCTGGAGAGCGCGATCGCGAACGGCGAGCCGATCGCGCTCTGCGGCACGGCCTTCGCGTTCGTGCATCTGCTCGAAGCCATGGAGCAGGCGGGGCGCCGGCTCACGCTGCCCGAAGGCACGCGCATCCTCGAGACCGGCGGCTTCAAGGGTCGCGCGCGCGAGCTGACGCGCGACGAGCTCTACGCCGCGCTGCACGAGCGATTAGGGGTTCCGCCTGAACGCAGCGTCAATCAGTACGGCATGACGGAGCTCGGCAGCCAGTTCTACGACAGCGTGCTCGTGCAGCCGCACGCGCCGCGCCACAAGCTGACGCCGCCGTGGACGCGGGTGCGCATCGTCGATCCCGACACGGGCTGGGACCGACCCGCGGGCGAGATTGGCCTGATCCAGATCGTCGACCTCGCCACCACCGGAAGTGTGCTCGCGGTGCAGACCGCGGATCACGGGCGCGAGCACCCGGGCGGCTTCGAGGTGCTCGGGCGCTCGCCTGGCGCCGAGGCGCGCGGCTGCTCGATCGCTGCTGATGAGATGCTCGGTGCGCGCAGCTAGCGCGGCGAGCGAGGTGCGAGCGGCCGCGGCACGCCTGCGCGATGCGGGCGCTGCGCTGCGGCGCCGGCCCCGCGCGGAGATCGTGGCGGTGCTCGGCGCGCTGCTCGAGCGGCTGCGCGATCCGGCCAGCGCAATTCGCGCGCGGCTAGCAGTGGAGCTCCCCGGTGCGACCGGCTTCCACCCCGCGACGCTGGCCGCGGGCCTCGAAGCCGGCTTCGCGCCTTGGACGGCGAAGGCGTTCGCGGAGCTCGTCGAGAGCGAGCTCGGCGCAAACCCACGCCGCATCGCCTCGGGCTTCCCGCTCACGGCCGTCGTATTGGGCGGCGCGATCCCGATGCCGAGCGTGCTGCAAATCCTCGCGCCGCTCGCGCTCGGGTCCACGGTCCTCGTGCGCCCAGGATCGCACGATCCTGTCACCGCGCGTGCGCTTGCGTCCGAGCTTGCACGGCTCGACCCGGCGCTTGGTGCTTGCGTCGAGGCAGTGGCGTTCGCGCACGCCGATTCGGCCGCGATGGCCGCGCTCGCCGAGGCGGAGTGCGTCGTCGCGACGGGCAGCGACGACGCGGTCGCGGCGATCGCGGCACGCGTGCGGCCGTGGCAGCGCTTCGTCGGCTACGGGCATCGCTTCTCGGTCGCTGCGCTCGGGCGCGACGGAGACCTCTCCGCGAGCTGCACCGCGCTCGCTCGAGACGTCGCACTTTGGGACCAGCTGGGCTGTCTGTCGCCGATCGCCTTGGCGGCGGTGGGCTGGCGTTGGGAGCAGCGCGGCGAGCTTCTCGATCAGCTAGAGGCTGCGTTCGCAAACCAGAATCGAGCCTGCCCGATCGGTAGTCTCGCGCCTGAGGATGGGGCTCGGCGCGCGAACGAGCTCGCCACCTTCGAGTTGCGTGCCGCAGCGCGCGACGACGCCGAGCTGCGCCGCGACCCGGGCCGCGCCTGGGCGCTGCTCGGCGAGCGCGAGCTCGCGTTTCGGGGATCGCCGCTGCACCGCGTGCTGCGGGTGTACTTCGCGCAAGATGCCGGCGCGATGGAGACCTGGCTTGCGCCGGTCGCCCAGCACCTCGCCTCCGTGGGGCTCGGCGGCTTCGACTCCGACTTGCGGCGGAGCCTCGCGGATCGCCTCGCCGCCCTCGGCGCGTCCCGCATCTGCCAGCTCGGCGAGATGCAGGCGCCCCCCATCTCGTGGAGCCACGACGGCCAGGGCGTCCTGCTCCCGCTCGCCCGGCTCGCCGACCTCGATTGGCCCGAGAAATAATCCGCACCAACGCGGTGCCAGATTTACGGTACTGATTTGGTCCGATATGGTCGGACCTCGTTCGAGGGCGCACCGCCCTCCCGGAGGCGACGTGCTCCGAATCAGCAAGCTGACCGACTACGGGATCGTGCTTCTCGCGCGCTTCGCGGCGGCGCCGCGCGATGCACAGCTCTCGGCGCGCGAGATGGCCGGGGCCACCACGCTGCCGCTGCCGGTCGTCAGCAAGATGCTGAAGGAACTCGCGAGCGCGGGGCTGCTCGAATCGCTGCGCGGCGCGAAGGGCGGCTACCGGCTGGTGCGCACGCCCGACGCGATCACGGTGGCCGAGATCGTGCTCGCGCTCGAGGGCCCGATCGCGCTGATGGAATGCACCGTTGGGCCCGGCCACTGCGAGCAGGAGGCACGCTGCACCGTGCAGGAGCCGTGGCATCGCATCAACCGCGCCGTCCACGATGCGCTCGCGCGCGTGACGCTCGCCGACCTCGCGCGCCCGGCCGGTGGCACCGCGCTGCTCGGCATTCAGAACGCCGCCGCGCGCGCCACCCCTTCCCACCCCAACAACTGAGCACGCCATGTCCGAAACCGCCGAACTTCGCGACCTCGCCGCAAAGGAATACGAGTACGGCTTCGTCACCGACATCGAGATGGAGAAGATCCCGAAGGGCCTCTCCGAAGGCATCGTGCGGTTGATCTCGGCGAAGAAGGAAGAGCCGGCTTGGCTGCTCGAATGGCGGCTCAAGGCCTATCGGCGTTTCGTGCAGATGCTCGCCGCGGGGCACCATCCGAAGTGGGCGCAGCTCTCCTATCCCGAGATCGACTATCAGAACATGTACTACTACGCCGCGCCCGCGCAGCAGAAGAAGTACGAGAGCCTCGACCAGGTCGATCCCGAGCTGTTACGGACCTACGAAAAGCTCGGGATTCCGCTGCTCGAGCAGAAGCGCCTCGCGGGCGTCGCGGTGGACGCCGTGTTCGACAGCGTCTCGGTCGCAACCACCTACAAGGCCGAGCTCGAGAAGCACGGCATCATCTTCGGATCGTTCTCCGACGCCGTGAAGAAGCATCCAGAGCTCGTGCAGCGTTATCTCGGCTCCGTCGTGCCGTACTCGGACAATTTCTTTGCGGCGCTCAACTCCGCGGTCTTCAGCGACGGCTCGTTCGCCTACGTCCCGAAGGGCGTGCGCTGC
>JANNKN010000172.1:0-5094 GCA_031396315.1 Deltaproteobacteria bacterium | reverse complement strand
CGCTGATGGATCGCCCGCGCCACGACCTCTTTGCCGGAGCCGGTCTCGCCGAGCACGAGCACGGGCACGTCGGAGGCGGCCACGCGATCGACGCGCGCCATCACGCTCGCGAAGCCCGCCTCCGAGCCGATGATCGTTTCGCGGTTGTCGCTGCGGCCGAGGCGCGAGAGCAGCGAGCTGCGATCCGCTTCGACTGCGGCGTGTTGCGTCGCGAGCGAGCGCCCGCGCGCCTCGTTCTCCAGCGCGACGCCGAGCGGCTCGCACAACGCGAGAACGAGCGGTGTGTGCTCGGCCGTGAACGATTCGCCGCGCCGGGCGGTGAGCACCAGCAATCCCTGCGGCGCATCGCGTCGGCCGAGCGGCGCTACGAGCGCGTCGCCGGTGACGTCGTCCGGAATCGCGCCAGGAACTCGACTCTCGAGCGAGCGCGCGCGCCCGTGCAGCACGCGCCCGGTGAGCGACCACGCGACCAGATCCTCGAGCTGCGCTGGCTCGAGCTCGCTGCGCAGCGAGCTCGCAAGAGGCGTACTCGCGCCGACGCCCGCGGCCGCGAGGGTTTCGACGCATGCGCGCGCGCGATCGATGCGGCGGGCCACGAGCAGCCCGATCGGCAGGCGCCGCGCGACCCGCGGCGCGATCGCATCGAGCGCAGCCGCGAGCGATGGCGCGAGCGAGGCCTCGCGCCAGATCGACAGGAGAACGGGTTCGAAGCGCTCCATCGAAGGCTCCAGCAAATGTAACGGAATGTGCCTGGACACGGATCACGAGTAAATGACACGGGTTGAATCCGTCATATATAGCGGACCTATCGCGCCGCGCGTTCTGGAGGTCCTGGGCGCCAGGCACGGCGCTTGCTCATGGCGACCCGAGCTCGAAAGGGAGTCGTCCATGGATCTGCGAGGGAAGGTCGGAGCGTTCTCGTTGGCGTTGGCGCTGGTCTCGGTGCACCCGGCGAGCGCGGAGAGCAACGCGGACTTGCTCGAGCGCCTGACTGCGCTCGAGAACGAGCTCGCGCTGGTGAAGCGCAAGCTCGAGGTGAAGGCGGAGGAGGACGAGACCAAGGCGTCGACGGCTGCGCTGGTGACCGCCGACAAGAGCGGCTTCCAGATCACGTCGCCGGACAAGACGAGCTTCCGCCTGCGCATCCGCGGCTATGCGCACTTCGACAGCCTCACGTTCGTCGAGCCGCGCTCGATCACAGCGCGCGAGCGCTTCCAGGTCAGCCGCGCGCGCCTGAACCTCGAAGGCACGCTGTTCGAGAACGTCGACTTCCGGTTGATGCCCGATTTCGGCGGCGCGTCGCCGAGCCTGCAAGATGCGTACGTGAACCTCCGCTACTGGCCGATCGCGCAGGCGCAGGCCGGTCAGTTCAAGGCGCCGTTCGGTCTCGAACGCCTGCAGTCGGCGACGGCCCTCACGTTCGTCGCGCGCGCCTTCCCGACGCAGCTCGCCCCGAATCGCGACATCGGCGTGATGCTGCACGGAGACTTCCGCGAGGGCGTGCTGCAGTACCAGCTCGCCGCG
This sequence comes from Deltaproteobacteria bacterium, assembly GCA_031396315.1. Lineage (GTDB taxonomy): Bacteria > Myxococcota_A > UBA9160 > UBA9160 > UBA6930 > VGRF01. The sequence goes on along the minus strand of JANNKN010000172.1, from coordinate 3,570 downwards.
ATGAACGGCGTGACCGACGGCTCGAGCGCCACGACGGATTCCGATGACTCGAAGGACATCGTGGCCCGCGTGTTCGCGCAGCCCTTCCTCGAGACGGCGTGGACCCCGCTGCAGGGCCTCGGCGTCGGCTTCGCCGCGAGCTACGGCGAGCAGGCGCGCGCGACCACCACCTACCGCACCAGCGGCCAGGACACGTTCTTCCGCTACGCGACTGGCGTCACCGAAGACGGCGAGCGCCTGCGCCTCGGCCCGCAGGCGACCTACTCCTGGGGCCCGTTCGGCTCCATGTTCGAGTGGACGAAGTCGGAAACTCACCTGCTGAGCCCCACACTCGGCCGCATCGGATCCGACGTGCGTGCGTGGCAAGTCGCGGCGAGCTGGGTGCTCACCGGCGAATCCGCGAACTTACGCGGGGTCACCCCGCGCAACCCGCTGCGCCCGTCCGAAGGCACCTGGGGCGCGCTCGAGGTCGCGGCGCGCTTCCACCGCTGGGAGATGGACGACGACGTGTTCGCGGCTGGCTTCGCGTCGCTCACGGCATCGGCCTCGCAAGCGGATGCGTGGACCGTCGGCCTGAACTGGTACTTGAACCCGTTCGTGAAGCTCGTCCTGAACTACGAGCGCACGGAGTTCGAGAGCGGCGGCGCGGTGCTCGGAAGCGATCGCCCCGACGAGGACGCCCTCCTCACCCGCTTCCAGCTCTCGTACTAGCCGCGCACTTCGGACGAAAGGAAACCTTCATGCGCTCTCTCCCCAGCCTGATGACTCTGATCGCGCTGCTGCTCTCGCCCCTGGCAGGCACAGCGCAGACCCAGCTCTTGAACGTGTCTTACGACCCGACGCGCGAGCTCTACGACGACTACAACGCACTCTTCGCGAAGCACTGGAAGCAGAAGGGCGGCGAGGACGTCGTCGTGCGCCAGTCGCACGGCGGCTCGGGCAAGCAGGGCCGCGCGGTGATCGATGGCCTCGAGGCGGACGTCGTCACGCTCGCGCTCTCGGGCGACATCGACGCACTCGCTTCGCGCGGGAATTTGCTCCCGAAGGCGTGGCAGAAGCGTCTCCCCAACAACTCGTGCCCGTACACCTCGACGATCGTGCTGCTGGTTCGCAAAGGGAATCCCAAGAAGATTCGCGACTGGGACGACCTCGCGCGCCCCGGCGTGGTCGTGATCACACCGAACCCGAAGACCTCCGGCGGCGCGCGCTGGAACTTCCTCGCGGCGTGGGGCTGGGCGCTCGACAAGTGGAACGGCGACGAGGCCAAGGCGCGCGCGTTGCTCGCGGGCATCTTCAAGAACGTGCCCGTGATGGACACCGGTGCGCGCGGCTCGCTCACGACCTTCGCGGAGCGCCGCCTCGGCGACGTGATGATCGCGTGGGAGAACGAGGCGCTACTCGCGCGCGAGACGCTCGGCGCGGACCAGTTCGAGATCATCGTGCCCTCGGGCAGCATCCTCGCCGAGCCGCCGGTCGCGCTCGTCGATGTGGTCGCGCGCCGCAAGGGCACGACGGCGGTCGCGAGCGAGTACCTGAAGTACCTATACTCGCCTGCGGCGCAGGAAGTGATCGCGCGCCATCACTACCGCCCGTCCGATGCGGTCGTGCTCGGGAAGCACGCGACGCAGTTCCCGAAACTGAAGCTGTTCACGATCAGCGAGAAATTCGGCGGCTGGGCAAAGGCGCAAGCACGCTTTTTCAACGAAGGCGGCGTGTTCGACCAAATCCAAGCCCAGGCGCGCCGCTAGCGATGGCGGCGAGACGCAAACGCCACGTGCTACCGGGCTTCGGGCTCTCGCTCGGATTTGCAGCGACGTATCTGGGATTGATCGTCCTTCTCCCCATCCTGGCGCTCGTCGCGAAGGCGGCGAGCGCCACGCCTTCCGAGTTCTTCGCCGCGGCGTTCTCCGAGCGAGCGCTGGCCGCTTATCAGGTCTCGTTCGGCACGGCGCTCGCGGCGGCCGCCTTCAACGCCATTGCCGGGCCGGTACTCGCCTGGGTGCTGGTGCGGTATCGCTTCCCGGGTCGCGAGGCGATCGACGCGCTGGTCGATCTCCCGTTCGCGCTGCCGACTGCGGTCGCAGGCATCACGCTGACGGCGCTGCTCGCGCAGAACGGTCTGCTCGGGGAACCGCTCGCGAAGCTTGGCATCGAGGTCGTCTACACGCCGCTCGGTATCAGCGTGGCGCTCGCGTTCGTCGGTCTCCCGTTCGTCGTGCGCACCGAGCAGCCCGTGCTCGCCGACCTCGACAAGGAATGGGAGGAGGCCGCAGCGACGCTCGGCGCGGGGCGCTGGCGCACGTTCCGCAGCGTGCTGCTTCCGGTGTTAGGGCCGGCGATCGCGACCGGCTTCGCGATGGCGTTCGCGCGCGGCATCGGCGAGTACGGCTCGGTGGTCTTCATCTCGGGCAACATGCCCTACGAGACCGAGATCGCGCCGCTGCTGATCGTCACGCAGCTCGAGCAGTACGACTACGTAGGCGCCACCGCGATCGCCATGGTGATGCTGGTCGCGTCGTTCTCGCTGCTGCTCGCGATGAATGCGCTGCAGCGCCGTGCCTCTGCGACGAAGCCTGAGGTGCACGCGTGAGCGCCGCAGGCTGGGCTTCCATCTTCCGTCCGGCGCGCTCGTCCGCGTCGCTCGCGACGAGCGAGCCGCGCTGGGTGCGCGCCGCGCTGATCGCGTTCGCGCTGCTCTTCGCGGGGCTATTCCTGGTACTCCCGCTTGCGACCGTCTTCGTGAGTGCGTTTTCGAAAGGCGCGTCTGCGTTCCTCGAAGCGCTGCGCGAGCCCGACGCGCTCGCCGCGATGAAGCTCACACTGCTCATCGCTGCGATCTCGGTGCCGCTGAACGCCGTCTTCGGCGTCGCGGCGGCCTGGGCGATCGCGCGCTTCGAGTTCCGCGGTAAGGCGCTGCTCGTGACGGCGATCGATCTCCCGCTCGCGGTGTCGCCCGTCGTCTCCGGCTTGATCTTCGTCTTGTGCTTCGGCGCACAGGGCGTGCTCGGGCCCTGGCTGATGGAGCACGGCATCCGCGTGATCTTCGCGGTGCCGGGCATCGTGCTCGCGACGACCTTCGTGACTTTCCCGTACGTCGCGCGCGAGCTGATCCCACTGCTCGAAGAGCAAGGGGACGACGAGGAGCAGGCCGCGATCTCGCTCGGCGCGAGCGGTTGGCAGATGTTCCGCCGCGTCACGCTGCCGAACATGAGCCTCGGCTTGTTGTACGGAATCGTGCTCCTGAACGCGCGCGCGATGGGCGAGTTCGGCGCGGTCTCGGTCGTCTCGGGCCACATCCGCGGCGAGACGAACACGATCCCGCTGCACGTCGAAGTCCTCTACAACGAATATCAGGGCCAAGCCGCTTTCGCAGTCGCATCGCTGCTCGCCGGGCTCGCCGTCGTGACGCTCGTCGCGAAGCGGCTGCTCGAACGGCGGCTCGCGCGCGCGCAGGGCGGAGCCCTCGAGGAGCAGCAATGAGCATCGAAGCCCAATCGATCACGAAGCGCTTCGGCGCGTTCACGGCCCTCGACGGAGTGGACCTGAGCGTGAAGGAAGGCGATCTGCTGG